>NZ_JBEOVG010000104.1:0-30123 GCF_040295345.1 Actinosynnema sp. NPDC002837 | reverse complement strand
GCATACCGCTGTTGTATGTGGCCCATTCGGCCGTGCCCCCGGGAGCCGCCTCAGGCCCGACTATCGCGAACACGGACTTGTGAAACAGGCGCTAGACGTGCTTCACCGCGGCCAGCAGCTTGGTCAGCGACTCCTTGGCGTCGCCGAACAGCATGGTGGTCTTCGGGTTGTACAGCAGGCTGTTGTCCACGCCCGCGAAGCCGGGCCGCATCGAGCGCTTCATGAACACCACGGCCTTCGCCCGGTCCACGTCGAAGATCGGCATGCCGTAGATCGGGCTGCTCGGCTCGTCCCGCGCGCCGGGGTTGACCACGTCGTTCGCGCCGACCACCAGCACCACGTCGACGCTGCCGATGCCGGGGTTGACGTCGTCGAGCTCCTTGAGGTGCTCGTACGGCACGTCCGCCTCGGCGAGCAGCACGTTCATGTGGCCCGGCATCCGGCCCGCGACCGGGTGGATGCCGTAGTGCACGGTGACGCCGCGCTGCTCCAGCACCTGCGCCAGCTCCCGCGCCGCGTGCTGGCCCTGCGCCACGGCCAGGCCGTAACCGGGGACCACCAGCACCGAGTGCGCGTAGCCGAGCATGATGGCCACGTCGTCCACCGTGCCGGAGCGCACGGTGCGCTGCTCGTCCGTCGCCGCCGCCGTCGAGGTCGGCTTGAAGGCGCCGAACAGGATGTTGGTCAGCGGCCTGCCCATGGCCTGGGCCATCAGCCGGGTCAGGATCGTGCCGGACGCGCCGACGAGGGTGCCCGCGACGATCAGCAGGGTGTTGGCGAGCACGTAGCCGGACGCGGCGACGGCCAGGCCGGTGAACGCGTTGAGCAGCGAGATCGCGATCGGCACGTCCGCGCCGCCCACCGGCAGCACGAACAGCACGCCGAGCGCGAGACCCGCCAGCGCCAGCAGCACCAGCAGCAGGCCGTTCCCGGTCAGCACGACCGACAGCGCGAGCAGCGCGCTCACCGCCGCCGCGCCGATGCCGAGCAGCTGACCCGCGGGCAGCAGCACGGGCCGGGTGGTCATGATCTCCTGGAGCTTGAGGAACGTGACCACGCTGCCGGAGAAGCTGACCGAGCCGATCAGCACGGTGAGCACGGTGAAGACCTGGAACAGCACCGAGCCGTGCGGCACGGCCAGGAACTCCGTCAGCGCCACCAGTGCCGCCGCCGCGCCGCCTACGCCGTTGAACAGCGCCACCATCTGCGGGATGGCGGTCATCTTCACCGACCGCGCCGCCGGGATGCCCACCACGACGCCCGCGACCACGGCGATCACGATCAGCAGCCCGTTGTGCACCGCGCCGTGCGCGTACGCCGTGACCACGGCCAGCGCCATGCCCGCCGCGCCGACGAGGTTGCCCGCGCGGGCGTACTTCGGCGTGCTCAGGCCCTTGAGCGCCAGCACGAAGCACAGCGCGGCGACCAGGTACGCGAGCTGGACCCAGGTGGGGCTCACCCGCCCACCTCCTTGTGGCCGTTGGCCGCGCTCTTGACCGGCCTGTCCGCCTTGTGGCCCTTGAACATCTCCAGCATCCGGTCGGTCACCACGAAGCCGCCGACCACGTTGACCGTGGCCAGGAACACCGCGGCCAGGCCGAGCGTGATCTCCAGCGCGTGCTCGGCGCGGCCGGTGATCAGGATCGCGCCGACGAGGATCACGCCGTGGATCGCGTTCGCGCCCGACATCAGCGGCGTGTGCAGGATCGTGGACACCTTCGACACGACCTCGAAGCCGACGAACACGGCCAGCACGAAGATCGTCAACAGGTCGATCACGGCAGCTCCCTCCTCAGCTCGCCCGCGTGCGTGAGGCAGCAGCCGGCCAGCACCTCGTCGGTGAGGTCCGGCACGACCTGGCCGTCCTTGGTCATCATCAGCAGCAGGTTGGCCACGTTGCGCGCGTAGAGCCTGCTGGCGTGCACGGGCATGCCGCTGGGCATGTTCCTCGCGCCGTAGACCAGCACCTCGCCGACCCAGGTCTCCTCACCCGGGCTGCTGGCGGTGACGTTGCCGCCGGACTCGGCGGCCAGGTCGACCACCACCGAGCCGGGCGCCATCGCCTTGAGCATGTCGTTGGTGACCAGCACGGGCGCCTTGCGGCCGGGGATGGCAGCGGTGGAGATCACCACGTCGGAGGCGGCGACCCGTTCCGCGATCAGCTCGCGCTGGCGTTCCAGGAACGTCTCCGACTGCGCCTCGGCGTAGACGCCCTGCTGCGTTTCGAGGTCCAGTTCGAGGAACCGCGCGCCGAGGCTCTTGACCTCGTCCTTGGCCGCCGCGCGCACGTCGTAGGCCTCGACCACGGCGCCGAGGCGCCGTGCGGTGGCGATGGCCTGCAACCCGGCCACGCCCGCGCCCAGGACGAGCACCTTGGCGGGCGGGATGGTGCCCGCCGCCGTGGTGAACATGGGCAGGAACCTGGGCAGCCGGTTGGCGGCCTCCATCACCGCGCGGTAGCCCGCGACCAGGGCCTGCGACGACAGGGCGTCGGCGGACTGCGCCCTGGTCACGCGGGGTAGCAGGTCGAGGCTGAACGCGGTGACCTTGTTGGCCTTGAGCACCTCGATCAGCTCTGGCTCGCTGTTGGGCTGCAGGAAGCTGATCGTGATGTCGCCCTCGCGGAGGGCGGCGGCCTGCTCTGGTGTCGGCGGTTGGACGGAGACGATCACGTCTGACTGCCCGGCCGGGTGGTCGGCGATGACGTTCGCACCGGCTGCGCGGTAGGCGGCGTCCGAGGCGTGGGCGTGTCTGCCCGCTCCGGCTTGCACGTCCACCGTGAGTCCGGCACCGATCAGCGTGGTCACCGTTTCCGGTAGACCGGCTACGCGGCGCTCGGCGGGCCGCGCCTCGACGGGTATGCCCACTCTCACGGAGAGTCACCCTAGACCGGTGTTGGTGATCTACGCCACAGGTGAACTTCAACGTTAACCGTACATACGTCTTGCTGAGACTTCCGGCCGCTCTCAGTGGATCACCGGGCAGACGCCCTTGGTGTCGCCGGGGAAGAAGTTCGGCACCAGCTCGCGCTTGTCGTAGTACCGGTGGAAGACACTGGTGATCCCGCTCGACATCGGCGGCACGATCCACGTCCAGTCCGCCGGGCACGAGCGGCCCGCCTCTTCCTCCTTCTTGATGTGCGTGAGGAACCGGTCCGACTCGGTGTGGTGGTCGGTGATGGTCACCCCCGCCGCCGCGAACGAGTGCAGCACCGCGCGGTTCAGCTCGACCAGCACCCGGTCCTGCCACAGCGTCCGCACCGACGAGGTGTCCAGGCCCATCCGCTTGCCCAGGTACGGCAGCAGGTCGTACCGGTCGGCGTCGGCGAAGTTGCGCGCGCCGATCTCGGTGCCCATGTACCAGCCGTTGAACGGCGCGGCCGGGTAGTCGATCCCGCCGATGCGCAACCGCATGTTGCTGATCGCGGGCACGGCGTGCCAGCGCAGCCCCAGGTCGGCCAGCCACGGCAGCTCGGGGTGCCCGATCGGCACCTCCAGCACCGCGTCGGGCGGCAGTTCGACCAGGGCCGGCTCGGCGTCCTCCCGTTCCACGATCAGCGGCAGCACGTCGAACGGCCCCCGCCGGGTGGGCGGGCGCCAGCCCATGCCGATCGCCTGCTCGGTCAGCTCGGCGTTGCGCCGGTCACCCAGGACGCCGCCGTCCGAGCCGACGTAGCCCGCGTAGCGGACCAGCTGCTCGTTGCGGATCCTCGGCGCGGGCTGGCCGGGGTCGTCCGGCGCGAACACGGTGATCACCGGGCGGACCTTGCCGCCGTTGGCGGCGAGCTTGAGGTGCTCGACGCACTCGTCCGCGATCTCCTTGGGGTCGCGCAGCTCCCGCAGGTCGCGGACCTTGAGGCTGCGCCAGTACAGGCGGCCGATGCAGCGCGCGCTGTTGCGCCACGCCACGCGTGCGCCGAACGTCAGCTCGTCGGGGGTGTGGCGGTACGTGCCGGTGGCGGCGACCTCGGCGTGCACCTCGGCGAGGCGGTGCTCGACCGGGCCGAGCTCGGGGTGCTCCGCGTGGTGCAGTCGGATGAACTCGTCGGCCTCGGCGAGGTCGACGGTGAAGGCGGTGGCGTCGTGCAGGGGAATGGCTTCAGCCGGACACGAGGGGACGGGGGCCATGGCGGGACACCGTAGTTGCCCTTTCGTGGTTGTCGCACCGCCGTGCCGGGCACCGAGGGGGTGCGACAACGGACCGTTGATGCCACAGAGTGAGTGCTTGATCGCGCAGAAGTGTGACACATCCTGGGAAAACGAGTGATATTCGATCGTTATCCGCTCGAATCACGGCGGTTACCTGTGATTTACATCACAGCCTCGTTGTCCCCTATCGGGTGACAACGACGGCGGTGTCCACGCCAGGAACTTCGTCGCCCTCGCCGAACCCACCGACGCCGGGACCGCGCGCATCGCGACGTCGCGCATCGTCACGGCCACCGGGTTGCGCACCTTGTGCCCCACCCGCCCGAGCACCCGCGACGCCTTCGCCATCCGCTGCGTGCGCGGCCGGCGTTGGCGGTCGTAGTCGGCGAGCGCGGTCGGCACGTCGTCGGCGCGGGCACACGCGGCGGCCAGCACCACCGCGTCCTCGATCGCCATGCACGCGCCTTGCCCCAGGTAGGGCGTCATCGCGTGGGCGGCGTCGCCGAGCAGCGCCACCCGGCCGCGCACGAAGGTCGGCAGCGGCGTGGCGAGTTCGTGGATGTCGTGCCGCAGCACGGTGTCGGGCGGCGTGGCGTCCAGCAGGTCCGGGATGGGGTCGTGCCAGCCGGCGACGAGGCGGCGCACCTCGCCCAGTTCGTCGGCCGAGCGGCCACCGGCCGGCGCGACGGTGGCCGCGTACCAGCAGACCCGGCCGTCACCCAGTGGGAGGACGCCGAACTCGGTGCCGGGACCGAGGGTCTGGCTGACACCGAGATCGCGCGGGAACCGAGCGGTCGTCACGCTGCGCCACGCCGTGGTGCCCGCGTACACCGGCTGGGGCAATGTGGGGAACAGCGCCTGCCGGGCGCGGCTGCGGATGCCGTCCGCCGCGACCACCAGGTCCGCGTCCAGGTCGTCCAGGTCGTGCACCTCGGTGTCCGTGACCAGGCACTCCGGCGGCAACGCCGACCGCAGCACCCGGTGCAGGTCCGCCCGGTGCACGGCGACCACGTGGTCCTGGTGCGGCGTCTCGACGTGCGCCAGCGTCCGCCCCTTCCGGTCGCGGATGCCGCCCGGCACGCGGGGCGTGCCGATCCGCCGCACGTCGTCGGCCAGCCCCAGCGCCGCCAGCGCCCGCATGGCGTTCGGCATCACGCCCACGCCCGCGCCGACCTCGCCGAACTCCGCCGCGCGCTCCAGCACCGCGACCTCCCACCCGACCCGCCGCAACGCCACCGCCGCCGTGACACCGCCGAGGCCACCGCCCACCACGACCGCTCTCATGCCCGCTCCTTCTACAGCTGTAGATGCCCGTACTCTACAGCTGTAGAAGGAGGATGCAACGTGACCGAGCGCATGGCCGCCCTCGCCGACGCGGCGATCCACGTGGTGGCCACGAAAGGCATGCGGGGGCTGACCCACCGCGCGGTGGACAGGCAGGCGGGCGTGCCCACCGGCTCGACCTCGGCCTACTTCCGCACCCGGAAAGCGCTCGTCGAAGGCGTCGTGCAGCGGCTCGCCGAACTGGACAACGCCGAGGTGGTCGACGTGAGCACGGACGTCACCCGGGACCTCGACCTGCTGGCCGAGGGCGTCGCGCACGTGTTCGACCAGTGGATGACCACGGCCCGCGAACGCACGCTGGCCCGGTACGCGTGCCTGCTGGAGGCCACCCACCACCCCGAGCTGCGCGGCATCCTGGCCCACGGCGAACGGCCGCGCGCACGGATGCGGCAGCTGCTGGCGGCGTTGGGCGCGGAGGACCCGGAGCGCCAGGGCCGGGACCTGGTGGCGTTCCTCGACGGCCTCGTGTTCGACCGGCTGGCCGGCCCGGGCACGCTCGCGGCGCCTCCACCCGGGACCCCGGAGAGCCGCGCCGAACTGGCCGCGGCGATCCGCACGGCGCTGCGCGGCGTGCTCGGGAAATGAGTGGCGCCCGGCGCTATCGTCAATCGCATGTGGGCCTTCGGGATCTTCTACCTCTGAGTTCGGGGCTGCCGTCCACCCCCACGCGCCACGCGTGACGGGGTCTTCGAGCCAACCCCCATCCCAGGCGGAGAGTCCCTCATGTCGCACATCGCTTTTCTCAACATTGCCGGCCACGGCCACGTCAACCCGACGCTGCCCGTCGTCACCGAGCTGGTGAACCGGGGCCACCGGGTCAGCTACGCGGTCGACCCCGGATTCGCGGACGTCGTCGAGCGGGCCGGCGCGACGCCGGTCGTGCACCCCACGACCTTGCCCACCGAAGACCAGGAGTGGCCGACCGAAGCGGCGCCGGCCATGCGCCTGTTCCTGGCCGAGGCCAAGTCGGTGCTGCCGGTGCTGGAGGCGGCCTTCGGGGCCGACCGGCCGGACGCCGTCGTGTACGACATCGGCGCGTGGACGGCGCGCCTGCTGGCGGGGCGCTGGGGCGTGCCCGCCGTCCAGTTCTCCCCCACCTTCGTCACGTACGAGGGCTGGGAGGAGGAGCTGGGCGACATGGTCGACCAGCCCGAGGTGACCGAGTTCTACGCCGAGCTGGAGCAGTGGCTGGTCGCCGAGGGCGTGGCGCTGCCCGGCCCGGCGTACGTCGGCGACCCGGACCGCGCGGTGGTGAGCATCGCGCGGCCGTTCCAGCCGAACCACGAGTCGGTGCACCCGAAGTACACGTTCGTGGGACCGTGCCTGAGCGACCGGTCGGCGTTCCAGGGCACGTGGGAACGGCCCGCGGACGACCGCCCGGTGCTGCTGATCTCGCTCGGGTCGGCCTACACCAACGAGCCGGGGATCTACCGGCGGTGCTTCGAGGCGTTCGGCGACCTCGACTGGCACGTGGTGATGGCCGTCGGCAAGCACGTCGACCCGGCCTCGCTCGGCGAGCCGCCGTCGAACGTGGAGCTGCACCGGTGGGTGCCGCAGCTGGAGATCCTCTCGCACGCCAAGGTGTTCATCACGCACTGCGGCATGGGCGGCACGATGGAAGGGCTCTACCACGGCGTGCCGATGGTGGGCCTGCCCATGCTCGGCGAGCAGGCCATGAACGCGATGCGCCTGGTCGACCTGGGCGTCGGCAGGCACATCCCGCGCGAGGAGGTCACCGCCGAAGGGCTGCGGTCCGCCGTGCTGGAGCTGGCGGACGACCCGGAGGTGGCCCGGCGGCTGGCCGTGCTCAAGGCCGAGACCCGGGCGGCGGGCGGCACGGCCGCGGCGGCCGACGTGATCGAGGCGGAGTTGGAGTAGCTCAGAGGGGGCGGCGCCTTCTACGCCGCCCCCTCCCCGTCTACGCGGATCGCTCCGAGCTGCCCAACCTGGGGAACGGGTCGGTCGAGAACACGACCTCCACCGGCACCTCGAAGTACTGCGCGATGCGCAGCGCCAGGTACAGGCTGGGGCTGTACTCGCCCCGCTCCAGGTAGCCCACGGTCTGGTAGTGGATGCCCAACGCCTCGGAGAGCTGCCGGCGTGACACTCCCCGTTCCGCGCGCAGCATCGCGATCCGGTTGTAGACGCTTTCGCTCATCGCACCCTCTGCAACGCCGCCTGTCGGCGTTGCTCCATCTCCGCTCCGGACTCACGGCGAGCCATCCGACGCAGGATCGTAGGCGCAAGCAGGAAGCCGACCACCGCCCACACGCCGAGCACGCCCGTCATCTCCAGGATCCGCCAGGTGCCGCCGATCTCCGCGACCGCCGCCGCGTCCGGCAGCAGCGCCGCCCTGGCGCCGTGCCCCGCCCAGTACACCGGGAACACCTGGGCCACGCCCTGCAGCCAGCCGGGCATCGCGGTGATCGGGTAGAAGATGCCCGAGATGGCGATCAGGCCCATCATCGGCAGCATGGTGATGCCCATCGCGCCGCCGGGGCTCTTGGTGACCGACCCGGCGACCGCGCCCCAGGGCAGCATCGACACCATGCCGAGCGCCAGCACGGCGAGCAGGCCGAGCACGCCGCCCACACCCGCGTCCGCCAGCACGTTCACCAGGAACAGGCCCGGCACCAGCACGATCAGCAGACCGGTCAGGGAGTCCAGCGACGTCTGCACGGTCCGGCCGACCAGGTAGCCGACCATCCCGTGCGGCACCGCCTTGGCGCGCAGCAGCGTGCCGTCCTCCCGGTTCATCGAGAGCTGGCCCGCGGGCCCAACCAGGGAGCCGAACACCATCCCCATGCCGAGCAGGCCGGGCAGGGTGAGCGCGGCGAGCGAGAGGCCGGAGCCCTCGACGGACGAGTCGCGCTGGAACCACAGCACGGTCAGCGCGGCGAGCCCGGTGAAGACGTTGTAGGCCTGGTCGGAGCTGCCCATGGAGTGGCGGAACTCGCGCACCCCGCGGTCCACGCCGAGCCGGATGGCCTGTGCCTTGGTGTTCACCGGATCGCCACCTCCTCGTCCGTCGCCTGGCCGCTCTCGTGCCGCTGCACGAGTGCCATGTAGGTGTCCTCCAACGTGCTGCGGCGCACCTCCAGCTCGGAGATGCCCGTCGCGTGCTGGCGGAACAGGTCGCGCACGAACGCCGTCGCGTCCTCCGCGGTGTGCACGTGCCGCAGGCCGTCGTGCGTCCAGCGGACCTCGGACTTGCCCGCCACCTCGCGGCTGAGCTGGTCCGGGCTGCCGTCGGCGATGATCCGCCCGCCCGCGAGCACCAGGATCCGGTCGGCCAGCTTCTCCGCCTCGGCCAGGTCGTGCGTGGTCAGCAGGATCGTCATGCCCTCCAGGTCGGACAGCCGGTGCACCAGGTCGTGGAAGTCCCGGCGCGCGTGCGGGTCGAACCCGGCCGTCGGCTCGTCCAGGAACAGCAGGTCCGGCTTGCCGACGATGCCGATCGCCACGTCCAGCCGCCGCCGCTGGCCACCGGAGAGGCTGCTGATCTTCTTGTGCGCGTGCTCGGCCAGGCCGACGGTCTCGATCAGCTCGTCGGTGTCGAACGGCCGCGGCTGGTGCGGCGTGGCGTAGGGCGCGTAGTAGCGGCCCAGGTGGTGCAGCAGCTCGCGCACCCTCCAGCGGCCGTGGTCGCGCCACGACTGGAGCACCACGCCGAGCCGGGCGCGCCAGGCCTCGTCGCCGACGGCCGGGTCGACGCCCAGCACGCGGACGTGGCCGTCGGAGGGCAGCCGGAAGCCCTCCAGGATCTCGATCGTCGTGGTCTTGCCCGCGCCGTTCGGCCCGAGCAGGGCCAGCACCTCACCCGGGCCCGCGGTGAAGTCGACCCCGTGCAGCACGTCCGTCGTGCCGTAGCGCATCCGCAGATCGCGCACCTCGATGACCAAGGACCCCTCACCTCCCCTTTGTCGGAGTTCTCGGGCATTTTGTAGCACACCTGCTATCACCCGTACTACTGCTGTTCCCTTACGGCTTATTTACTTCACAGCTTCGTGAAACTTCTGTACGTTGCGAAGTAGGTCCCTTTACGCACTGGGAGGTGTGCGAGATGACCGAAACGCTGTACTCAGAGCTGCCGAGCCGACGCACGACGGCGTTCGACCCGCCCGCGGAGTTGGGGTTGCTCCGCGAACGGGCCCCGATCACCCGGATGAAGTTCCCCGACGGGCACCTGGGGTGGCTCGTGACCAGCTACGAGCTGGCTCGCGAGGTGCACGCGGACCGCCGGTTCAGCAGCCGGGCCGAGCTCCAGCACTCACCGCGCACGGTGGCGGGCAAGCCGGTGCCGAAGCGGCCGGCGGCCAAGCCGGGCATGTTCATCGGGATGGACGCGCCCGACCACACCCGCTACCGCAAGCTGCTGACCGGGCAGTTCACCGTGCGGCGGATGAACCAGCTGATGCCGCGCATCGAGCAGATCGTGGCCGACCACCTGGCCGCGATGCGCGCGTCCGGCACGTCGGCGGACCTGGTGGCGGAGTTCGCGCTGCCGGTGCCGTCGATGGTGATCTGCGAGCTGCTCGGCGTGCCCTACGAGGACCGGGCGAAGTTCCAGGAGGACACCGCCAAGGCGCTGCGGCTCGACTCCTCGTTCGAGGAGATCATGGAGGCGTTCGAGCGGCTGGAGGACTTCGTGCTCCAGCTGGCCAAGCGCAAGCACGTCGAGCCGGGCGACGACATGCTGACCGGGTTGATCGCCACCGGCGAGCTGACCGACGAAGAAGTGGCCAACATGGGGCTGCTGCTGCTCGTCGCCGGTCACGAGACCACGGCGAACATGCTGGGCCTCGGCACGTTGTTGCTGTTGCAGCACCCCGAGCAGCTGGCCGCGCTGCAAGCCGACCCGTCGTTGGTGGACAACGCGGTCGAGGAGCTGATGCGGTACCTGACGATCATCCAGTTCGGCACGCTGCGCACGGCGTTGGAGGACGTGGAGATCGGCGGCGTGGTGGTCCGGGCCGGCGAGTCGGTCTCGATCTCGGTGGCCGCCGCCAACCGGGACCCGGCGCGGTTCGAGCGGCCGGACGAGTTCGACGTCCGCCGGTCCGCGGCCGGACACCTCGCGTTCGGCCACGGCGTGCACCAGTGCCTCGGGCAGCAGCTGGCCCGCATCGAGATGAGGGTCGGCTTCGCCGCGCTGTTCCGGGAGTTCCCGGACCTGCGGCTCGGGGTGCCCGCCGAGGATGTCAGGATGCGCACCGACATGGCGATCTACGGTGTGCACGAGCTGCCAGTGGAGTTCTCGTGAAGGTGGAAGTCGATCCGGACGTGTGCGCGGGGGCCGGGATGTGCGCGTTGACCGACTCCGCGGTGTTCGACCAGGACGAGGTGGACGGGACGGTCGTGCTGCTCCAGCCGTCCCCGACGGGCGAGCACGAGAAGGCGGCGCGGGAAGCGGCGCACCTCTGCCCGGCCGGCGCCATCCGCATCGTGGAGTGACGTGGGCTGCCGGGGCCGCCTCCGGGCGGTCCCGGCGGTGCGCGGCGGCTCAGAGCGACAGGTGCACGCGCAGGGCGTCGTCGAGCTGCTTGAGCACCGCGGGCGGCAGGCCGCCGATCCTGGCGCGGAGCCGGGCCGCGGCGACCGTGCGCACCTGCTCGGCCTGGGCCTTCGAGTCCGCGCCGAGCCCGCAGTCCTTGGCGGGCAGCAGCACCTGGAACGGGTACACCTTGGCGGTGTTCGAGGTGATCGGGACCACGGTCACCACACCCCGGCCGCCCCGTCCGGCGGCCCGGTTCGCCGCGTCGTTGCTGACGACCACGGCCGGGCGGATCTTGTTGGCCTCGGCGCCCTGCGCCGGCTCCAGGTCCACCCAGTAGATGTCACCTCGCCGCATCGTGGACACCGTCTGGCGCGGTCACGTCCCACATGTCGGCGTCTCCTCCGGCTTCCCACTCTTCCCACGCGCTCGCGTAGGCGTTCTCCAGACCCGCCTCGCGCAGGAGCGTGATCGCCTGGTGGATCACCGACGATCGAGAAGCGCTCCGGTGTTGCCGCAGGTAGTGATCAACGAACTCTACGTCCTCCTCGGGGAGGCTCACACTGATTTTCATACCTTCGATGCTACCTCCGGTGCTACCCGGTAGGAACTCGGCATGGCGAGCCCCACCAGCACGCCGAGGGAGGCCAGCACGGCGACCGCGACCATCGAGGCCGAGAAGCCGTCGCTGAACTCCGCGGCCGTCGCGTAGCCGCCGACGGCGCCGAAGACGGCGACCGCCACCGTGGTGCCGAACACGCCGCCGAACATGCGCAGCATCATGAAGACGCCGGACGCCTGGCCGATCCGCTGCGGCTCCACCGCGCCCACTACCGCCTTCTGCGCGGCGGGCATCGCCGCCGTGATGCCGGCCGAACCGAGGACCAGCGCGGGCAGGACCTCCAGGTAGGACGTGTCGGTGTCGACCGCGAAGGCGATCCACCCCATGCCGACCGCCTGCAGGAACAGGCCGCCGACGACGAACCTCCGCTCGCCGACCTTGTCGACCAGGCGACCGGCGATCGGCGCGCACACCATGAGCGTGCCGGTCCACGGCATCAGCATGAGGCCGGTGACGAGCGGACCGTGGCCCTTGACGACCTGGAAGTACTGCGCGAGGAAGAACATCGTGCCGTACAGCGAGGCGAACACCAGGAAGTTCGCCGGGTTGGCGGTGGCGAACGCCCGCAGCTTGAAGAAGGTCATCGGGACCATCGGTCGCGGCGTGCGCTTCTCGTAGAGCACGAACGCGACCACCAGCGCCACGCCGACCGCGAACGAGGCGACGACCTCCGCGCTGCCCCAGCCCGCCGCGTTGCCGCGCACCAACGCCCAGATGACGCCGAACGCGCCCAGCGTCACCAGGCCCAGACCGCCGAGGTCGAGCTTGTCGTTCGGGCCGGTGCTCTCGTCCACCTGCCGCGTGGTGAGCAGGATCGCGACGACGCCGATCGGCAGGTTCAGCCAGAAGATCCACTGCCAGGCCAGGCCCTGGGCGATCGCGCCGCCGATGAACGGGCCGCTCAGCGTGGCCAGCCCGGTGAGGCCCAGGTAGAGGCCCATCGCCTTGCCGCGCGTCCGCGGCGGGAAGACCGCGGTGATCAGCGTGAGCGACAGCGGCAGCACCATCGCGGCGCCCGCGCCCTGCAACGCCCGCGAGACGATCAGGAAGACGACGTCCGGCGCCAGCGCGCACGCCACCGACGCGACGGTGAACAACGCCAGGCCCGCGTTGAACACCTTGCGCCGGCCGATCCGGTCGCCGAGCGCCGCGCCGGTGAGCAGCAGGACCGCGAACGTCAGGTTGTAGGCGTTGACGACCCATTCCAGTTGTTCGACCGACGCCGTGAGATCCGCGCGGATCGTGCTCAGCGCGGTGGTCACGACCATGCTGTCCAGGGCCATCATGAACGAGGCCAGCGAGGCGAGACCCAAGGTCCACGCCTGCTTTGACGTCATCCGCTCCACTGCGGTGCTCACCGTTCTCCTCCGGTTCGTTCGCGACTCGGGCTCGTGGTCAGGCGCTGCCGATGGAGGCGCGCAGCGATCGCGGTAGTCCGAAGCGGGGCAGGAAGCAGTTGTCGTGGAACCGGGTGAGGGCGGTGATCCGGTCGCCGGTCAGCGACAGCACCAGCACGCCGTGCGCGTGCAGGATCGGCGTGCGGGGGTCGCGCACGTAGCAGCCGAAGGCCGGTTGGCCGTTCGCGCGGGTCGGGATCAACGCGTACCGCAACCCGTCGCGCAGCGCCACCGTCGTCAGGAAGTGCCCGATGTCGGCCGGGCCCCGGTACTCCAGCGGCATCGGCGGCATGGAGAGCCGCGCGTCGTTGGTCAGCAGGGCCACGACCGCGTCCACGTCACCGTCCTGGAACGCGCGGGCGAAGTCGTCCACGATCCGGCGCTCCAGCGGCGAGTTCGGCAGCGGTGCGCTCTCCCGGTCGAGGTCCAGCGCGCCGCGGGCCCGCTTCAACGCGCTGGTGACCGCGTTCTCGGAGGTGTCGAGGATGGTCGCGGCCTCGGCCGCGCGGAAGCCGAGCACGTCCCGCAGGACCAGCACGGCCCGCTGCTTCGGCGGCAGTTGTTGCAGGGCGGTCAGGAACGCCAGCGACACCGATTCCCTGATCTCGTAGCGCGCCTCCGGCCCCGGCGCGTGGTCGGCGATCCCGTCCAGCAGCGAGTCGGGGTAGGGCTCCAGCCAGCTGGGCTCCGCGGGGCGGTGGGACGGCTCGGGCAACCCGGCCTCCGATCGGTAGGCCGCCTGGTCGTTCGGACGACGGGCGCCGGCCCGCAGCGCGTTGAGGCAGCGGTTGGTGGCGATCCGGTAGAGCCAGGTCCGCACCGAAGCCCGCTCCTCGTACCCGCCGATGCCGCGCCACGCCGCCAGCAGCGTCTCCTGCACGAGGTCCTCCGCGTCCTGCACCGAGCCGAGGATGCGGTAGCAGTGGACCTGGAGCTCCCGTCGGTACGGCTCCACGAGCCCGCGGAACGCCTCACCGTCACCGCCGCGCGCCAACGCGAGCAGTTCCGCGGCGCCGCTTGCCTTGGCCGTCCCTCGCATGCGTGACTCCTCCTCTGCCGTGACCACCGCCCACCCGCGTTCGGTGCGGCAGGTCTGCCGTGCGCCGGTGGCCGGAACGCGCTCTCGGATGGGTGGACACCGCCGGAGCCGGGAACTGGTCGGTCCTCGCGCCTTCGGTTTCCCCTTTCGAAGCCGAACCGGCCGGCAGCTAGGCCGCGTGGAGCCGGGCGCGGAGTTCCGCGAGGGACCGGTCGAGGATCCGAGCCTCGAACTGCTGGGGATCGTGCCGTTCCGGGTCGTACTCGGCCATGAGGGCGTAGGTCTGCTCGAACCACCCGCGCAGCCGGGCAACCGTTTGCCGTTCGATCCGGCCACGGGCGACCGCGCTCTCGACGAGGAGTCCGAACTCCTCTTCCATCAACTCCGGCTTCGGCCGCTGCGGGTTCGTCCAGTCGTCCGCGAGCACGGGCCGCATGCGCACCGCGTTGGCGTTCCAGTGGAGCAGCAGCGCGAGGTCCGCCGTGAACCCGTGCGGCAGCGATTGAGGCCAGAGTTCGCGCACGGCGGCGCGTTGGCCGGACCACGGCGTCGAACCGACCTTCGGCAGCAGCTCGGGGAACAAGGTGCCCGCGAGGGGCGCGAAGAACCCGTGCAGCCAGAGCTGCGGGTAGAGCGGACGCCAGTAGAGATCCGACACCGTGGCGTCCGCGGTGCCGTTCAGGATCGGCTCGACGAGCAGCGCCACCAAGGGAGGGTCGCCGAAGTAGCGCAGGTCGCCGTCCACGAGGCAGACGATGTCCCCCTTGCTCGCCGACACACCTCGTGCGATCGCCGCCCCTTTGCCGAGTTCCGCGTCGACCACCGTCGCACCGGCCTCCCGCGCCACGTCGGCCGTCCGATCCGTGCAGCCGCTGGCGCTGACGATCACTTCGCCACTCGTGCCGAGCAGGGAAAGCCCACGTGACGACTCGGACACGACCTCGTCGATCGTGGCTTCCTCGTTGTGCGCCGGGATCACCACGCTGATCGACGCGACCCGACGTTCAAGTGTTCTCCGCGTGACCAGGTCCATGCCCAGTGCCGGGTTGATGGAGGGCAGGGTCATCCATTCGTCCTTCGGTGTCGTCCGCGCCGGGCCGGGCCGGACTCTCGGAGGCAGGCCAAGGACCTCCGCGTGGCAGGCGGGTCGACCACCTCAAGCCCGCCCGCACGCGGCGCGCGCTCAGCCGGGCAAGGGGCAACGTTGACCGTGCCCAGTCAACCGCACCACCTGACCAGCATCAACAGCGCCGACTTCGAACCCACGAGGACGTCTACATGGCGCGCAAGGTCACCAGCCGAAAAGCCGCCGACGCGCTGGAGGCGGTTAAGGGGTTCCGCTCATAAGGTGGGGGTTTAGTGTGGTGACGATCACGAGAGACATCATCGTCACCACACTTCACCGGGCGAAACGGTGGGGCGGGTGGGGTTCGAACCCACGACCTGACGGATTATGAGTCCGCTGCTCTGACCGGCTGAGCTACCGCCCCGCTGACGTGCGGTTCCGGAGGGTACAGAGGGAGGTTCCCCCGCGTCTCGACAACCCGGGCGGCGTGACCAAGCTGTGCACTGGCGGACTACGGGGCTCCGAGGTCGGTCGGCCGGTAGCCCGTCGGGTAGCCCGGGTAGGTCCGGTTCTTCGGGTTGTTGGTCAGGCGTGGCGTCCTCCGTGGCGGGAGGAGGAGGACGGTGGTCGCGCGCACCCGCAGGGCCGTCTTGGCGGCTTTGACGAGCCAGCCCGGCTGCGCGGGGAAGCCGAAGGCGGTCAGCATCGGCTCGTCGAGCATCGCCAGCACCGCGCGGGACGTCAGCGCAGGTGGCACCGGGTACCAGGAGCAGAACAGGTCCAGCGTGTACTGGCCGATCACGCGGTTCGTGTCGCTGTAGGTGAAGTGCTCCTCCTCGTACGCGCGCTTGAACGCCGCGTAGGCGGAGTAGGTCGGCGGCACGTCCTTGACGCCCATCCGGGCGCCCACGGCGCGGTAAAAGTGGAACGCGGCCAGCCGCTCGTGGTCGGTCAGGGGCCGCCAGCCGTACCGGGTGATCCACTCGATCGGGTCGAAGACGAACGTCGACAGCACGTACAGCATGTCGTCGTTCGAGATGTCGTACCGCCCGTGCAGCCGGTTCACCACCCGCAACGCCTCACGCCCGCGCGGCGAGTCGTACCCGTGCTCCACCAGCTCGGCCATCAGCAACGCCGTGTCGTCGTACCGCTGCTGCGGCCGGCGCTCGAACTCGCCGGTCTTGGCCAGCAGCGCCGAGATCGACGGCACGCAGTAGGTCCGGAACAGGGCGAACTCCAGCGACCGCACGTAGTCCCACGGGAACTCGTACCCGGACGAGATGCGCATGATCTCGACGTGGTCCCGCTCCGGGTCCAGCGAGGTGATCCGGCGACGGTTGGCGAAGCGGTCGGCCATGCGGATCAGCCTGCCTCAAGAAACCACCCGAGCGGGGTGACAATCGGGTGACTCGGGGGTACCCGGACCCCATGACACGACAAAACCCCAGGCCGGTGGACCTGGGGCTGCCATCGCGCTCCCCCTACTGGATTCGAACCAGTAACCCTTCGATTAACAGTCGAATGCTCTGCCATTGAGCTAAGGGGGAATGTTCTGTTGTGGGCCGGGCCTCGCGGCCCGACAGCGACAACTCTAGCGCATCCGGAACAGTGCTCGCGCACACCCCCCTCCTCGTGCGGTAGGAAGGGGTGTGACCAGGCACGATCTCCAGGAGAGGACCACCTCATGAAGGGCATCCTGCTCGGCGCCGCCGTCGGCTACGTCCTAGGGGCGCGCGCCGGACGCCAGCGCTACGACCAGATCGTGCGCGCCTACCGCTCCTTGGCCGACCACCCGGCCGTCCAGGGCGCTGCGGGCATCGTGCGCGCCAAGGTGGGCGAGAAGACCGGCTTCGGCCGGCACCAGCCCAACGCCAACGGCCACCGCCGCGACCCCGTCATCCCGCGCGCCAACTGAGCAACGCCGAGGCCGCCCTCGCACCGGGGGCGGCCTCGGTGCGGCTACGGCACCCGGGCCACGGCGAAGACCCGGCGGAACGGGAACCACGTCGTGCCGTCCGCCCGCCTCGGGTACGCCTCGCGCAGCAGCGGCGCCAACCGACCGCGGAACGCGGCCCACTCGCCGTCGTCCAGCGCCGCCCGGATCGGCCGCAGCGCCGTCCCGGTGATCCACTCCAGCACGGCGTCCTCCCCTTCCAGCCGCTGCAGGTACGTCGTCTCCCACGCGTCCACCGCGCAGCCGTCGAGCACCTCGGCGTACCCCACGGGGTCGAGCACCGGCGACGGCCGCAGCAGGCCGCGCAACGCGGGCCACGACGCGTCGACCAGCGACCGCACCAGCTCGTGCGACGGCCCGGAGAAGTTGCCCGGCACCTGCATCGCCAGCCACGCGCCGGACGGCAGCACCCGCACCCACTGCCGCAGCAGGTCCTCGTGCCCGGGCACCCACTGCAGCACCGCGTTGGTCACCACCACGTCGGTGTCCGGCTCGGGCTCCCACGCCGCCACGTCACCGACCCGCGCGTCGACCCCGCGGGCCCGCGCGGCCGAGACCATCTCCGGTGACGAGTCCAGCGCCTCCACCACGGCCGACGGCCACCGCTCGGCCAGCGAGGCGGTCAGGTTCCCCGGACCGCAGCCCAGGTCGACCACCCGGCGCGGCGAGGTGGCCCCGACCCGCGCCACCAGCTCGTGGAACGGCCGCGACCGGTGGTCGGCGAACGCGAGGTACTTGCCCGGATCCCACATGCGTGCACCCCCAGTAACAGTACGACTGTACTGCTACCGTACGCCGACCACGCTCACCCGCGCAGCTTGGCGATCTTCGCCGCCACCGACGCCGCGACCTCGCGGACCCGCTCGACGTCCACGCCCGGATCGGGCCGCACCTGCAGCACCACGCCGTCCTGCCCGGTCACCTTGCGCTGCACGAACCACGCGCCGACCGTCTCGTTGTGCTCCCGCGACCTGATCGACCCGGTCACCCGCTCGTGCACGACCTCGGGCACCTTGCCCGGCGACTCCAGCGGGAACCGCCGCGGCGGCAGGTCGCGCAGCACCACGGCCGCGCCCGCGGTGCCGTCCTCGACCGCCTCGACCACCGCCAACGCGTTCCCGCTCCACGTGGCCTTGCTGATCAGGTGCCACCCGACCCTCCGGGGGCCGGGGACCCACAGCCCGTACGACGTCGCCACGAGCCACTCGGAGCCCACGGCGGCCGACGCGAGCACGTTCTCGTCGGCCTCCAGCACCCCGGTGAACCCCTCGGGCGCGCCCGAGCCGAAAACCCTCCGGAACAGCCCCATCACAGCCCGCCCGCCGCTTGTTGGCCCAACGCCTTGTGGTAGTCCTCCAGCGCGATGAGGTCGCCGAACAGCGCCCGGTACTCGTCGGGCTCCTCCACCGGCGACACGCGCCGCAGCCGGGACTTGATCTCGGTGATCTGCCCCGCCACCAGGATCTGCTGCAACCGCGCCAGCACGCCCTGCACGTACCGGTACTCGTCGTCCGCCTTGACCCGGAGCTGCTCCACGGACAGCTCGGTCAGCACCGACCGCACGGCCTGGTGCCGGCACGCCTGCGACACCGCGTCCAGGAACGCCGGACCCGACATCCCGGACGACGCGCCGCCCGCCTCCCGGATCGCCTGGTGCAACGCCAGGTACGCGGGGTGCGTGAACGCCTCGTCGGGCAGCGAGTCGTAGTACGGCCCGGCCATCTCGGGCAGCTGCAACGCCGCCTTCAGCGCCTCCCGCTGCGCCCACAGCGCCGGGTCGCGCGGGTCGGGCCGCGGCGGACCGTCGACGTCCACGGCCAGCGCGCCCTGGTTCGGGTCGACCGGCGCGGCGGCACGACGTGACGGCGCGGGCGCCCGGCCGGTCGCCGTCTCACGCACCCGGCGCACCACGGCCGACTCGTCCTCCCAGCCGACCCACCAGGCCAGCCGGGTCGCGTAGCCGTCCCGCTTGGCCCGGTCCTTGATCTGGGCCACGAACGGCACCATGACCTTCAGCGCCTCCACCCGGCCGTCCACCGAGTCGAGGTCGTAGTCCTTCAACCGCGTCTTGATGGCGAACTCGAACAGCGGCGTGCGGCGGGCGACCAGGTCGCGCACGGCCACGTCGCCCTTCTCCTGCCGCAGCTCGCACGGGTCCATGCCGTCGGGCGCGATCGCGATGTAGGTCTGCGCGGAGAACGCCTGCTCGCCCTCGAATGCCTTCAGCGCCGCCTTCTGCCCGGCCGCGTCGCCGTCGAAGGTGAAGATGACCTCGCCGTTCATCGAGTCGTCGATGAGCAGCCGGCGCAGCACGTTCATGTGGTCCGCGCCGAACGCCGTGCCGCAGGACGCGACCGCCGTCGGCACGCCCGCCAGGTGCATGGCCATCACGTCGGTGTAGCCCTCGACGACCACGGCCTGCCTGCGCTTGGCGATCTCCCGCTTGGCCAGGTCCAGCCCGAACAGCACCTGCGACTTCTTGTAGATCGGGCTCTCGCTGGTGTTGAGGTACTTGGCCTGGATCGGGTCGTCGTCGAAGATCCGGCGGGCGCCGAAGCCGACGACGTCGCCGCCCATGTCCCGGATCGGCCACAGCAGCCGGCGGTGGAACCGGTCGATCGGTCCCTGCCTGCCCTCCTTGGTCAACTGGGCCTTGAGCAGCTCGGTGAGCTCGAACCCGCGCCCGAGGAGGTGCTTGGTGAGCTTGTCCCAGCCGCCCGGCGCGAACCCGCAGCCGAACTGCCGGGCCGCGGCCTCGTCGAAACCGCGTTGGGCCAGGAACTCCCGTGCGGCCAACGCGTCCGGCGTGGCCAACTGCTCGGCGTAGAACTCGGCGGCGACCCGGTGCGCCTCGATGAGCCTGCTGCGGGTGCCGCGGTCGCGCTGGACGGTCGCGCCGCCGCCCTCGTAGGTGAGCTGGATGCCCGCCCGGTCGGCCAGCCGCTCGACGGCCTCGACGAACCCGAGGTGCTCGATCTTCATCACGAACGCGATGACGTCGCCGCCCTCGCCGCAGCCGAAGCAGTGGAACGTGCCGTGCGAGGGGCGGACGTTGAACGACGGCGACTTCTCGTCGTGGAACGGGCACAGGCCCTTCAACGCGCCGGCGCCGGCACCGCGCAGGGAGACGTGGTCTCCCACGACCTCGTCGATCCGGCTCCGGTCACGCACCAGTGCGACGTCGCTCTCCCGGATGCGTCCTGCCACGTCGAGCGAGTCTAGTGCTGGCAGACTGGTGCCCGTGACCACCGGTGAGGAGACCTTGGCGTCCGAGCAGACCCTGGCCTCGACCTTCACCGGGCACCGCGCCCACCTGGTCGGCGTGGCCTACCGGCTCACGGGCAGCGTCGCGGACGCCGAGGACGCGGTGCAGGAGGCGTGGCTGCGGCTGACCGGGCTGAGCCGGGAGGCCCGGGCGGACATCAGGGACCTGCGCGGCTGGCTGACGACCGTGGTGGGCCGGATCTGCCTGGACCGGCTGCGGTCGGCGGCGGTGCGGCGGGAGCGCTACGTCGGGCAGTGGCTGCCCGAGCCGTTGGTCACCTCCGGCGAGGACGACCCGTTGGACGCGGTGGTGCGCGACGACGGCGTGCGGCTGGCGGCGCTGGTGGTGCTCGACCGCCTCACGCCCGAGCAGCGGGTGGCGTTCGTGCTGCACGACGCGTTCAGCGTGCCGTTCGCGGAGATCGCCGACGCGTTGGGCTGCACGGTCGCGACCGCCCGTCAGCACGCCTCGCGCGGTCGCAAGGCGGCGGCCGACGCCGACCCTCCGCCGCGGGTGGCGCTGGAGGAGCAGCGCGAGGTGCTGGAGCGGTTCCTCCGGGCCCTGGCCACCGGCGACGTCGACGCGGTGATCGGCCTGCTGCACCCGGACGTGGTGCTCGTCGGGGACGGCGGCGGCAAGGCCAAGACCGCGGCCCGCGTCATCGACGGCGCGGACAAGGTGGCGCGCTTCATCCTCGGCCTGCTGCGCCGGTACGGCGACGTCCAGGGGCGGCCCACGCTGGTCAACGGCGACGTCGGGCTGGTGTTCGGCGCCCAGGGCGAGCTCACGCCGCGCGTCGAGGCGGTCGTGGTGCGGGACGGCAAGGTGGCCGGCGTGTACGACATGTCGAACCCGGACAAGCTCGGCCACGTGCCGTTCCCCGAGGCCTCGTGAGACCGGTTACGGCATCGGCACCCGGCAGGCATCACCCGAGGTGAACCCCTGGTCGGTGATGCCGAACGCCGAGTTGAACCGGCCGCGCTGGTTCTCCAGCGCGATCAGGTAGGTCAGCTCGACCAGCCCCTGGTGGCCCAGCCGCCGGTCGAGTTCGGCGACCTGCTCGTCGGTGACGGCGGTCGGGGTCTCGGTCATCGCGTCGGCGTAGGCGAGGGCCAGCTTCTCCAGCTCCGTGTACTTGTCCGAGGTGCGGTAGTCGTGGATCTCCTTGAGCCGGTCGACGTCCAGGCCCTCGTGCTTGATCAGCATGGTGCCGAAGTCGACGCACCACGAGCAGCCGAGCTTCACCGCGGTGAGGTAGACGACCAGCTCCCGCAACGACACGGGCAGCGTCTTGGCGGCCTTCTCCACCGCCATCTCGTGCCGCGCGCCCGCGACGAAGAGCCGCCGGTGGTGCGCCGTCACCGTGAACGGCTCCGGCACCGCCCCGAACCGCTTCTTGGCGAACCGGTAGGCGAAGCGCACCAGCGGGTTGGCCTGCTTGGTCGTGACGACCGGGATCCTGGGTGCCATGTTCCCCTCCTCGTTTCGGGTCTTCACCCGGTGGACGAGGAAGGGCTGCGGAACGTGACGGTCAGGGCTTGGCCACCTGGGCGAGGAAGAAGATCGCGCCCGTGTCGGCGTGCCGGACGAGCAGGAGGTAGGGCCGGTCGACGCGGACCGTGCGGGCCGGTTCGGCCGGGATGAACGAGGTCAGGCGCATCATCACGGCGGTCGCCGCCGCGCCCTCGAAGCCCTGCTCGTCGAGCCGCAGCACGGCTTCGTGCACCACGTCGTCCACGTAGAGCCGCGGGTCGGGGCTCAGGCCCGTGAGGTCGGCACCGCGGCCGAACATGGTGCGCACGCCGACCTGCTGCAACGACTCGGCGAGCGAGACGTTCACCGACAACGCCAGCTTCGGCAGGAACAGCTCGATCCGGTCGTGGTCCAACGCCTCCAGCACCTCGGGCACGCCTTCGGTGCCGCCGAGGTCGCCCTCGGGCAGCAGCACGACCGCCTCCACGCCGCCGCGCGCGGCCAGCGCCACGGCCTCCCACCCGTCACGTCGCGCGTACCGCATGGAGCCCTCGCGGCGCATGGTGGGCACGTTCCCGGCGCCGCGGAAGGGCAGGTCGGCCGTGTCGTGCTCGGGGAACTCCTCGCTCCACGCGCACTTCAGGTACAGCGCGTTGACCAGCGTCGCGACCGTGTCGGACGTGATCGCGCCGGCGGCGAGCAGCTCGGGGACCAGCCCGCGGGTCGTCTCCGCCACGTCGGCGTTGATGAGCTTGCGGGCGCCCTCCGGGTCGCCGGCGAACGGCGCGGAGCGGGCCTTCGCGCCCGGCCACCCGGCCAGGTCGGTGAGGAAACCCTCGTTGAGCGGCAGTTCGTCCCACGCCCACAGCGTGTTGGCGACGGCGAACTCGGCGTCGTCGCCCACCACCGCGCCCTTGAGCACCTTGGCGTGGTCCGCGCCGAGCAGCGCGACCAGTTCGGCCTCCGTCTCGCCGCGCGCCGCCTGCGCCGTCATGCCGAGCGCGCTGGCCACCGAGTACGGCGACCAGCAGGCGTTGCGCGCGCGGTCGGGCGCGACGGCGTCGTGGAGGGTGAGGGCGAACGTCAGGTGCGCTCGATCAGGCACTGGGTCTCCTTAACCGCTATGGGGTCGTCCGGGATCGGACGTTCGCCCGCGCCGCTCGTGGGTCCGAGCGGCCGGGGGTGGCGTGGTTCGCGCACCCCGGCGGAGCCGTCGTCGCCGGGCTCGTCGTCCCACCCGTCGTACGGGAGCTCGGCGCCGACGTGCACCGGGTCGCGGGTCGGTCTGCGCCACGGCCAAGGACGGCCTGGCGGTCTGGTGGACTCATCGGCCATGGGGTCGAGTGTGCCACCGGTCACAGGGGTTCGGGGGCGGGACCGGCGAGCGCCCGCCGCCACGCCACGGCCTGGGCGTCGGTGAGCGAGGCGACCTGGTCGACCACGACGCGCAGCCGTTCGGCGTCGGTGCCGGCGGCGGCCCAGGAGGGGTGGAACGCGGGGTCGAGCGTGTCCGGGGCGCGCATCAGCAGGAGGTGGACCAGTTCGGCGACCAGCTCGCGTTGCCGGGCCTGCATGGCCAGCCGGGACGGGTCGCTCATCACGTACCGGACCGCGACCGCCTTGAGCAGCGCCACCTCGGCCGCGACCAGGGGCGGCACGACCAGGTCGGCCCGGTAGCGGCTCAGCGGGCCGTCGCCGTGCACCTCGCGGGTCGCGCCGACGGCGGCGGAGGCGAACCGGCCGACCAGCTCGCTGGTGAGCCGCTTCAACGCGACCTGCGCGCGCAGCGAGCCGTCGTACTCGGCCAGTTCGGCGATCACCGGCAGGGCGAGCAGCTCGGTGGCGGCGGCTTCGAGCGCGGAGGTCGGCTCGTCGGAGAAGTGCTTGGCGGCGAGGCCCGCGATGGCGGCGCGCTCGGCCGGGTCGCCGAGGGCGGCCAGGCTGATCCGGTGCGCCAGCACGCCGTCCTCCACGTCGTGCACGGAGTACGCGACGTCGTCGGCCCAGTCCATGACCTGCGCTTCCAGGCACCGCCGTCGATCGGGCGCGCCTTCGCGGACCCACGTGAACACGTCGAGGTCGTCGTCGTAGGCGCCGAACTTCACCATCCCGGGACGGCGGGTCCACGGGTACTTGGTGGCCGCGTCGAGGCACGCCCGGGTCAGGTTGAGGCCCTTGGCGGTCTTGGGTTCGAGCCGGGTCAGGATGCGCAGGGTCTGGGCGTTGCCCTCGAAGCCGCCGCACGGACCGGCCAGCTCGTCGAGCGCGCGTTCACCGTTGTGGCCGAACGGCGGGTGCCCGATGTCGTGCGCGAGGCCGGCGGTGTCGACCACGTCCGGGTCGCAGCCGAGCTCCTCGCCGATGCCGCGGCCGATCTGGGCGACCTCCAGCGAGTGGGTGAGCCGGGTGCGGGGCACGCCGGTCACCTCCGCGCCCTCGCCGGGGCCGACGACCTGGGTCTTGCCCGCGAGCCGGCGCAGCGCCGCCGAGTGCAGCACGCGGGCCCGGTCCCGGGAGAACGGCGAGCGGCTCTCGGTGCGCGCTCCGGGCAGCACCGCTCCCTTGGGCGGCTCGGGGAGCAGCCGCGCGGAGTCGTGTCCGGTGTAGCCCTGGCTCATCCGCTCAGGGTAAGCGGCGACCTACAGCAGGATGCCGTCGAACGCGCCAGCCGGCGCCTTCATCAGGTGGTAGTAGAGCAGCGCGCCGGTCTCGCGGCGGATGTAGAACAGCTGGGTCTGGCGGGTCTGCACGTTCGGCCCGCTGCGGGTCGGCGAGGTCCACGCGGACAGGCCCTCGTCCTCGGCCATCGTGCGCGCCCGCAGCGAGTGCCACGGGTCGCTGACGATCACGGCCGTGGTGAGCGACTTCTCGCGGGCGGCGGCGGCGAGCGCCCGGATGCTGCCCAGGGTGTCGGTGCCCTCGCCGACTTCGAGGATCCGGTCGGTGGGCACGTCGTGCGCCTCCAACCACATCCGGCCGGCCTCGCCCTCGGTGAAGTTGTCGCCGGGCTGCCTGCCGCCGGTGGTGGCGATGTAGTTGACCACACCCTGCTCGTACAGCCGGCGCGCGTGCTCCAGCCGTGCCTCCAGGACGTCGGAGGGCACGCCGTTGAACTGGGCCGCACCGAGGACCACGGCCATGTCGGCGTGGGCCCGGTCGTCCTCGCGGGCCACCTGCCACACGCGGAACGCCGTGCCGCCGACGACGAGGAGCCCGATCACGAGGCCGCCGAGGACGACGCGCGTGGCCAGCCTGCGGAGTCTCGGCAGGAACGTCACGCCGGGGATGATCCCACACCCGCGCGGGCGTGAGGGCTGCCAGGATCGCCGACATGGCAGCAGACCAGCCGACGATCGTGGCCACCTCAGGTGGTTTCCGCGCCGGGCGACGCACCAACCTGGAGTTCCACCGACTCGCGCACCACGCCGTCGAGCTGTCCGGCGTGCACGGCCGGACACCGCGGGTGTGCCACATCGGCACCGCGTTGGGCGACCAGCGGTGGTTCAACGCGGACATCTCCGAAGCCGGGCAGCTGGCGGGGTGGGAGGTGTCGCACCTGAACCTGTTCACCATGCCGCCGACGACCGACGTCGCGGGCTTCCTCGGTTCGCACGACGTCGTGTGGGTCGGCGGTGGTTCGGTGGCGAACCTGCTGGCGGTGTGGGCGGTGCACGACCTCGGGTCGGCGCTGCGCGGCGCGTGGCAGGACGGCGTCGTGCTCGGTGGCGTGTCCGCCGGGTCGATCTGCTGGTTCCTCGGCGGCTCGACGGACTCGTTCGGCCCGGAGCTGCGCGTGATCACGAACGGCCTGGGTTTCCTGCCGTACGGCAACGGGGTCCACTACGACAGCGAGGCGGCGCGGCGGCCGACGATCCACGCGGCGGTGGCGGCGGGCGTGCTGCCGGAGACGCACTGCACCGACGACGGCGCCGGGCTCGTCTACCACGGCGCCGAGCTCGTGGAGGCGGTGTCCGAACGGCGCACCGGCGGTGCGTACGTGGTGCGACGTGACGAATCTTCAGGAACCGCACGGGAGGAACCGCTCGACGTCAGGCGGTTGTGAAACGGACCGCGCGGAGGTGGGACGACGCCGGAGGACGGGGCGCACCTGACCGCAGACGCCGTCGTCCACGTGGACGATCAGCGCGCTCATGGCTCCAAGCGGGCGAAGCACCTGGCCTCGGGCCGCGTTCCTGTCCGAGGACCACCTCAAGTCACTCCGGTACGCCACCGAGGACGGCGAGCCGATCACCGGCAGCGCCAACGGCTTCGACCTCTCCATGTTCCGCCTGCGGAGGCCCTTGAGCGACACGCGGGCCGACGACTCGGGTCAGGCCCTCTGATACAGCTCGCGGGCCGTTCGGATGGCCGGGGCCACGACGCCGTCGAGGTAGGGCGTCGAGAACGACCTGCCCCAGTTCAGCGACGAGTGCGGCCCCATCTGGTGCGGGTGGCCGAACGACGCCAGGTAGACGGGTACGCCGGCCAGGTGGACGTGTTCGAGGTTCGGCGCGAGGGTGCGCGCCCGCGTCACGATGGAGTCGATCCCGGCGCGGGCGGGCCGGCTCTGCAGGACGCACAGCGCCGGCTCCAGCACCCGCACCGTGGCCGCCAGGTGCGGCAGGCAGTTCGCGGTCATCACCGGCGTCCCCCGCGAGGTGGTGGTCCCGGTGGCGACCGCCGAGCACAGCCGGACGTTGACCAGCGCGTAGGCGTCCATGACGTGCACGGGGCTCGGGGTGTTCGCCAGGTCGAGCAGCTCGCCACGCCGGTCCGGCCCCGGTTCGCGGCCGAACGCCAGTCGCAACGCGCTCGCGGTGCCCTTCATGTGCGGCTTCCGGCTGCGCGGGTCGCCGTCGATCACCGGCTGCTGCTCGGCCCGCCGCTCCGCCAGCGTGACGTGCTCGCGTTCCCTGCCGGTCTCCATGCCCAGCACGAGGACGCGCCACGGTCGGCCGTCCTCCACGATGTCGTAGTGGTGGCCGACGTGCGACAGCCGGCCGCGCCAGAACGACGTGCCCCGGCGTCGCAACGCCGACGCCCGACAGACGGTCTCCTTGTCACACGTGAACCCGCCGTCACCCAGCACGTGGACACTCATGTACCGGTCCAGCTCGGCGATGCGTGACCGGGTCCGCTCGGGGTCGCTGTGCGAGGTCACCGGCAGGACGATAGATCGTCGTGCCCGCCCCGTACGCGGACGCGGCCGTCCGGCACCCGCTCGCGGTGGTGACGGGGACGGGCATGCTGGTACACCACGGACCGCGAACTCCCAGAGGGGGCGGGGATGGCGAGGCTGCTGGCCGCGTTGGACGAGCACGTCACCGTCGAGTGGGGCAAGTTCGGCCTCATCGACGACGACCGGGTGGAGCCCGGCGAGCCGGGCTGGTCCGCGCTGGGCTCACCGGAGACGATGCTGACCGGCAAGAACGGCGCCGTCTTCCGCAGTGGCGGTGCCATGCACCTGGCGGCCGTGCGGCTGGAGTCGTGGGACGGGCCGGCGGACTCGCCCGAGGGGCGGTGGGACGTGGTGTGGGAGGACGAGATCCCCCTCACCTCCGGGGTGCTGCGACTGGTCACCGTGACGACCTGGGCGCCGGAGGGGACCCTGCGGCTGAGCGGTCCCGGTGTCCACGCGATGCGGGTGCACTGCCGCGGCCGCGAAGCCGCCGCCGAAGTGGGTTCCCTGCCTTACACGGAAGAGGTCGTCGAGCACTGGGTCATGCAGTTCTGGCCCCGGTGAGCGGCGGGACGGACGGGTCGACCGCCCGTCCCGCCCACCGTCACGGCGTCGGGTCGACGTGGAACGCGTCGCTGTCCAGGATGCGGTCGTAGGAGTACCACGCTCCCAGCCAGGTGCCGGCGGCCTCGTTGTCCGGGCCGGAGATGCGGCTCACCGAGAACCTCCCATCCCCGCGGGCCGCTCCCTGGTGGGTGGTGTTGAACGGGTATTCGTCACACTGGTACTTCCCGCCCTCGGCGTAACCGGAGCCCCATTCGGCGACGCACGCCTTCACCGCCTCCGCGCGGTTCTGGTTCGTGTTGTTGAAGTACCAGCGGGTGAGCGATTCGCCATTCACCGCACCGGGGATCGTCTTGCCGTCTATGCGCGGGATGGTGAGCTGCGGTGACTGCTGGGCGAGCCGGTAGTGCGCCGCCGACTCGGTCATCGCCGCGAATTCCGGCCGGCTCACCGGGATGTGCATGACGGCCTTGACCCTGCTGAAGATCGCGGCGTTGTTGCCGTTGAGGTTCAGGTAGTTGACGGTGTCGTACCGGACCTTCTGCGGCGGGCTGTCCTTCGTCTGGGGCTGCGAGCCGGGCAGCCCGACCACCCTCGCCGTCGCGCGGGACCAGAAGTCCATGTAGCCGAGCCGGTTGGGGTTCTCCGGCGTCAGCGCAGGCGCCGTGGACGTGAAGCGCGTGGCGTAGGCCGGCACGCGCTCCCACTCCGCGAGCGACTTCTCCAGGTCCGTCGGCTGTCGTGGGTCCTCGGTGCACTCATCGCCGTTCAGCAGCGCGACGCACTCCAGGTCGAGCTTGAGGAACGTCGCTTCCTTGAGCGCCGGGGTGTTCGAGACGATGTCGTCGACGAACGTGACGAACCGGACCGCCCGGTCGCGCTCCGACCCGAAGCCCAGGATCGTGACGCGGAAGGTCGACTTCACGGTGACGCACTGGTTGAGCACGCAGATCCGGTCGCCCTTCTCGCCCTTCATGATGCGGCAGAAGGCGTAGTGGTTCTTGATCCACCCGTCGTCCGAGCCGGCGACGTCCGCGTGCTCGTGGCACTCGTCCGGGCCGGTGATGTAGTCGTACTCGAACGGCGGTGGTGACCAGCCCTGCGCGGTGAGCTGCGGCGGGCCGTAGTCCGACCGGTAGGTCGCCTTGGCGTCGCGGTCCTCCTGGCGCAGTTGCTCCAGGGTGGGCCGCGGACCGGTGCGCGCCCCCGTGTCACCGGTCGCCCCGACTTCGTTCGCCGGGTAGAACTTCAGCTCCGAGGACACCACCGTGCCCTTCGACAGCAGATCGGGCGGAATGGAATCGGGGGCAGCCGAAGCCGGCAGTGCACCACCCGCCACCGTGACCGATGCGATCAGTCCCGCCAGCAGGACACGAATCCACCCGCGTGAACGCGTTGAATGATTTTTCATCGCTCGCCTTCGTTGTCGTGAGAACAACGGCTTGAGAGGCAGCGAACAGTAAATCCCCCCAGCGCGTTACCGCGCTCAAATCACGCAGGACCCCCGTCCAGCAATGTGCCTCCCCTGCACGACCGCGAAGCTAGCAGCGCACAGCGACACCTGACAACATCTTTGAGTTATTCCAGATCGGCTCGCATTGATCATTCGAGGCGGCGGCGAACAACGGCATTTATCGGTGTGATTCCACGCGAGCAGCCCCGGGTCGCCGGGCGGCGGGATGGTCAGCACTTCCCGGATCGTGCGGACCGGCGTGTCCTCGCACGAGTAGACCAACCACTCCGGCGTGAACGGGTCCGCCTCCGGCGAGGGTTCCGCTGCGTGGCGTTGGTCGGTGTCGAACAGGAGGTCGTACCTCTCCGCGTCGCCATCACACCGGAAACCGAGGACACCGTCGCTCATGGGCACGACGTGCTCAGAGAGCGCTGTCTGCTGTTCGTTGCCGCGACTCGCGCCCGAGACGCCGTTCGGGTCTCGTACAGCCAGGCCGGAAGTCCATGCCTCGGCGTAACCAAGAGTTGAAGGTTTTCTCGCAGATTCCAGGAGATTCTCCGCTCAAGCTTCAACAAGGACTTCAAAGATACGCTTGAAGGTGTGAATGCCGAGGAGATGACGGAGCACCTCAAGTCCTATGCCGGTACCCGCGTGATGGAGGCGTACGGCGACACGTTCTTCCTCTACGACCCCGACGGCGACCTCCCGCCGGAGCGCCGGCTGCCGTTCGCGACGATCGTGACCGGCGACAACTACGAGCGGGTGTCCCGGTTGAGCGAGCCGGGGGCCTACCGGCTCAACATCGGGCTCACCAAAGCGACTTACACCGCGATGTTCGGCGCCGTGCCGACCGAGCGCGACGAGGAGGGCGTGCTGGAGACCGGGTTCGACTACGCGGAACGGGATCGCGTGATGCCGCACCCGGTCTACGCGTCGCAGCACTGGGTCTGCGTGGTGTCGCCGGGCGAGGCGACGCTCGACGCCGTCCGGCCGCTGCTCGCCGAGGCGCACGCGTTCGCGGCGCGCAAGCACGCCAACCACGCCCGGCGGACCGGGTCCTGAGGCCCCCGGCGCGGGCACGGGAGGTGCTGGCGTTCGGGCTGCCGTTGGCGGGTGCGAGCCTGC
>NZ_JBEOVG010000103.1:0-30615 GCF_040295345.1 Actinosynnema sp. NPDC002837 | reverse complement strand
GCCCGGCGTTAGTCCCCCCCCAATCACGACGACTAACGCCGGGGCACTGGACCCCGGCGTTCGTCGTCACCGCGAAGGTCTCACTTCAGGCCGGAGCCGATGCCGGTCAGCGACCGGACCTCCATCTCGGCCTGCTTGGCCGGGTCGGCCTTCTCCTTGCTCAGGACCGTGCCGAGGTAGCCGCACAGGAACGAGAACGGGATCGACACCAGACCCGGGTTGCTCAGCGGGAACCAGGCGAAGTCGACGTCCGGGAAGATCGACGACTTCGCGCCGGACACGGCGGGGGAGAAGGCGAGCAGGAAGATGCACGACCCGAGCCCGCCGTAGACCGCCCACAGCGTCCCCGGCGTGTTGAACCGCTTCCAGAACATCGAGTAGATGATCGTCGACAGGTTCGCCGACGCCGCCAGCGCGAACGCCAGCGCCACCAGGAACGCCACGTTCTGCCCGTTCGCCGCGATGCCGCCGACGATCGCCAGCAGCCCGACCACGACCGCCGTCAACCGGGCGACCCGCACCTCCGACCTCGGGTCGGCCTGGCCCCGCTTGATCACGTTCGCGTACACGTCGTGCGCGAACGACGCCGACGCCGTCAACGTCAGACCGGCCACCACCGCCAGGATCGTCGCGAACGCCACCGCGCTCACCACGCCGAGCAGCACCGCGCCGCCGACCTCGTAGGCCAGCAGGGGCGCGGCCGAGTTCTCGCCGCCGGGCGCCGCCGCGATCTCCTTCGAGCCGACCAGCGCCAGCGCGCCGAAGCCGATCACCAGCGTGCACAGGTAGAACGTGGCCATCATCCACGTCGCCCACACCACCGAGCGGCGCGCCTCGCGGGCGTTCGGCACGGTGTAGAACCGCATCAGCACGTGCGGCAGCGACGCGGTGCCGAGCACCAGGGCCAGCGCCAGCGAGATGAAGTCGAGCCGGCTGGTCGGCGTGGCGCCGTAGCGCACGCCCGGTTCCAGCACCTCCGGCCCGAGCGGCGTGTTCCGCGACGCCGCCTCCAGGATCGCCGACAGGCTGAAGCCGAACTTGCCCAGCAGGAACACCGTCAGCAGGGTCACGCACATGATCAGGAAGACGGCCTTGATGATCTGCACCCACGTGGTGCCCTTCATGCCGCCCAGCAGCACGTACAGCACCATGACGATGCCGACCACCGCGATGATGACCGACTGCCCGACCTTGCTGTGCACGTCCAGCAGCAGCGCCATGAGCGCGCCCGCGCCTGCCATCTGCGCGATCATGTAGAACAGCGAGATCACCAGGGTCACGTTGGCCGCCGCGGCGCGCACCGGGCGTTGCCGCATCCGGAACGCCAGCACGTCGCCCAGGGTGAACCGGCCGGTGTTGCGCAACCGCTCGGCGATGATCATCAGGCCGAGCAGCCAGGACACGACCCAGCCGATCGAGTAGAGGAACCCGTCGTAGCCGTTGACCGCGATGCTGCCGGAGATGCCGAGGAACGACGCGGCGGACAGGAAGTCGCCCGACAGCGCGATGCCGTTCTGCGGCCCGGTGAAGCTGCTGCCCGCGGCGTAGTAGTCCGACGCGGTGGCGTTGCGGCTGCCCGCCCGGTACACGACGTAGAGGGTGATCAACACGAAGACGCCGAAGACGCCGAGGTTGATCGCGGTGTTGCCGCCCATCAGCCCTGGTCCTCCGCCGTGAGCGCGCGGACCGAGTCGACCTGCGGGTCGAGCTTGCGCCGCGCGTAGCGGGCGTAGCCCAGCGTCAGCGCGATCGTGGTGACGAACTGGAGCAGGCCGAACAGCAGACCCACGTTGATCACGCCCCACACCGGCGTGCCCATGAAGTCCGGCGCGTACGCCGACAGCGCGACGTAACCCAGGTACCACAGCAGGAACCCGCACGTCGCCGGCAGCACGAAGATCGCCGTCCGCCGGCGGAGCTCGCGGAAATCAGCGCTCGCCTGTAGCGCGACGAAGTCCGGGTCGCCCGCTTCGTCGACCAACAGGGATGACCCCGGGTCGTCGAAAGTGGCGAAGCCGCGCCCGCCGCGAGCGGGTCTGGAATCCGTCGGAGGCAGGATCGCCTTCGTCATCAATCCTCCACGGGGATTTGCCTCGTCGTGCGCGCGGATGCGCGGGCCGCCGGCGAGCGCTCAGCGTAACCGCGTTGCGCCGCCAGTCAACGACGTGCCGCCAACGGTCGTGTCACCGCTGCTCAGTCGATGCCGGACCGTTGTCTCGGTTGGCGTCCGTGTCGCCCGGCGTGGTCACGCTGCGCCGATCGGATGAGGACCTACCGCAAGGTCGTTGTCCCACGCCTGTTCACCACCTACTATCCGCCCAGCAACATCACGGTCGTCGATCATCAATACGTCGACGTCGTTCAACTTCGAAACAACTACGGACTTTCCGGGGCTTGTCTGGTGACTGGCGACAACATCGCGCGCGGGCAGTGGTGGAGCGCCGTCGCGGACTGGCGGAATTGGCGTCTGCCGGTCAAGCTCGCGGCCGTGCTGGCGGTGCCCGTGCTCGTCGCCGTCGGCGCGGGCGTGGTGCAGATCCGCGGGTACGTCAAGAGCGCCGACACCTACGCCTCGATGCAGCGCGTCGTCACGCTCCGTGCCGGCATGGACCCGCTGATCGCGGGCGTGCAGGCGGAACGGGCGCGGTCGGCGCGGCGGGCCGAGGGCGAAGGCGTGCCCGAGGCCGACTTCCGGGAGCTGACGCGCGCCACCGACAACGCCGCTGCGGGCGTGCGGAACCTGATGGAGCGCACCACGACCCTCGGCGAGGTCGCCAACGCCCGGTTCCGCGACGTGACCGTCCAGCTCGACGGCCTGCCGCAGCTGCGCGAACGCGTGGTGGCGGGCAGCGTCGACCTGGAAGGCGCCGTCGGCGGCTACACCGTGGTGCTGCGCGCCCTGCTCGACTTCGACCAGGCCATGGTCGGCGACTTCGGCGACCCGGCGCTGTCCGGCACCGCGACCGCGCTGCACAACCTCGCCATGGCGGGCGAGCAGGTGTCCTGGCAGCACGCGACGGTGCTGGCCGGCATCAGCCGAGGGCGGCTGCTCGACTCCGAGGACGTCGCGCTGGAGCAGTCCTACACCCGCCAGCAGGACAAGCTGGCCGACTTCTCCGCCGTCGCCACCCCGCAGCAGCAGGCCGACTACCGCAGCACCGTGTCCGGCCAGGAGGTCGACCTCCGCAACAGCCTGTTCCAGCAGGTCCGCACCAACTCCACCGCGGTGGAGCTGTTCGTCAAGGCCGACGACTGGAACCGCGGCTCGGAGGCCACCCTCCGGCAGCTCGGCGTGGTGCTGCACGCGCTGGAGGGCCAGCTGGCCGCCGCCGCGAGCCGGTTGCAGGACTCCACCAGCGACCGGGCCGGCGCGGCGTCGGTGATCCTGCTCGCCTCGATGTTCGCCGCCGCCGCGGTCGGCTACGTCGTCGGCAGCTACCTGCTGCGCTCCCTGCGCGCGCTGCGCACCGCCGCGCTGGACGTCGCCGAGCACCGCCTGCCCACCCTGGTGGCGCAGCTGCGGGAGAACGCCGCGCACGACGTGAGCGTGACGCCGGTGCCCGTGCACACCAGGGAGGAGTTCGGCCAGCTGGCGCGCGCGTTCGACGCGGTGCACCGGCAGGCCGTCAGCTCCGCGGCCGAGCAGGCCGACCTGCGCACCGGCATGCGCAACGCGTTCATCAACCTGTCCCGCCGCAGCCAGGGCCTGGTGGAGCGGCAGCTCAAGCTCATGGAGGAGCTGGAGCGGCAGGAGGAGAACCCCGAGCAGCTCGCGAACCTGTTCAAGCTGGACAACCTCGCCACCCGGATGCGCCGCAACAACGAGAACCTGATGGTGCTGTCGGGCAGCGACGTGGCCCGCCGCTTCACCCGCCCGGTGCCGCTGGGCGACGTGCTGCGCGCCGCCGCGTCCGAGATCGAGCAGTACCAGCGGGTCGTCGTGCAGACCACGCCGTCGGTGGAGGTCGTCGGCTACGCCGCGGGCGACCTGGTGCGGCTGGTCGCCGAGCTGCTGGACAACGCGACCACGTTCTCGCCGCCGCGCACCCAGGTGGTCGTCGGCGGACGGCCGCGGCCCGGCGGCGGCGTGCTCGTCGACGTGATCGACCTCGGCGTCGGCATGTCGGAGGAGGACCTGGCGCAGGCCAACCGCCGGATCGCGCTGGCCGCGTCGGAGGACTCCGGCGAACTGCCCGTGTCGCGCCAGCTCGGCCTGTACGTGGTCGGCAGGCTCGCCGGGCGGCACGGCATCGAGGTGTCGCTGCGCGAGCAGGGCGACGGGCTGCGCGCGGTCGTGGCGCTGCCCGCCGAGCTGGTGCGCCCGACCGGGTCGACGCCGTCCCGCGCGCCGGCCCCGCAGCCGTCCATCCCGGCGCCGTCACCGTCCACCGGGCCGCAGCCGGCGCTGCCTCGCTCCTCGGGCCCGCAGCCCGCCCTGCCGCAGCCCGTCCTGCCTCGCGCCACGGGTCCGCAGCCGGCGCTGCCGCCGTCGACCGGCCCGCAGCCGGTCCTGCCGCGGGCCGCGGTGCCCGGTCTGCCGCAGCCGGCGCTGCCACCGGTCGTGCCGCTGAAGGACGACGGGTGGACCCCGTTCCGCGGGCGCACCGTCGACACCCCGGCCGCCACCCCGCCCGCCACGCCGGCGTCCGCGCCGCGGCGGACGGCCTCGACCTGGTTCGGCGGCGCGGCGGCGCCCTCCGGACCGGCGGAACAGGCGCGGCACCGGGCCGCGGACACCCACGCGCGCGGGGAGGCGCCCGTGAACGACAAGCCCGTGAACGACAATCCGGCGGAACTGCCCAAGAGGCAGCCGCGGAGCAATCTGGTGGCCGAACGGCCGAGTGCGCCCGACGCGGTGGCACCCGTACGGAGGGATCCGCAGGCGACACGCGGCTTCCTCGCCAGCTACCAGACCGGGATCCGGCAAGGTGTGCGGGGTTCCGGTGAGAATCGAGCTGGGCAGGAGAGCGGATGAGCACGCAGAAGTCGCGACAGGTCGACCAGTTCGGCTGGCTGGTGAGCAACTTCGCCGATCGCGTGCCCGGGGTGGCCCACGCCGTGGTGATCTCGGTGGACGGTCTGCTGCTGACCGCGTCCACCGGGCTGCCCGACGACCGGGCCGACCAGTTGGCCGCGATCGCGGCGGGCGTGGCGAGCCTGACCGAGTCGGCGGCGAGGTGCTTCGACGGCGGCGGCGTGTTGCGGTCGGTGATCGAGATGCAGTACGGGATCATGCTGCTGATGTCCATCAGGGACGGCTCGTGCCTCGCGGTGCTGGCCGCACCGGACGCCGATGTCGGCCAGGTCGCCTACGAGATGACCGTGGTCGTGGACCAGGTCGGCCAGCTCCTGACCCCGGAGCTGCGCGCCCAGCTCCACGGCGCGAAGCGGATGATGGCCCGCCCGTCTGCGTGAGGTGGTCATGGACCGGAACGAGGACACCGGGTCGTCGGACGAGACGTTCGCCGCCCTGCTCAACGGGTTCAGCCTCGACTCCTCCCGCCGCCGCAAGCAGGAGCAGCCGAAGCCCGAGCCGCGTCAGGCCGGGACCGGGGACACCAAGCCCCACCGGCCGGTCTTCGACGACGACGAGGACGAGTTCGAGTACCCGCGCGAGGAGGCGGCCTCGATCGTCCGCGCCTACTCGTGGACCGGCGGCCGGACCACGTCGTCGATCCAGCTGGAGATCGAGACGCTGGTGTCGGCGGTGGACTGGGACTACCCGGGAGCCATGAAGGCCGAGTACCACGAGGTGATCGCCCTGGTCGCCAGGCCGCGGTCGGTGGCTGAGGTCGCCGCCCTGCTGCGCCTGCCGCTCGGCGTGGCCAAGGTGCTGCTCGGGGACATGGCCGAACGGGGCCTGATCGACGTCCACCGCACCGCGTCCACCGACGGCGACTCGCCCGACCTGGGCCTGATGGAACGCGTCCTCGCCGGCCTCCGCCGCCTCTGACCCCGCGCGTCGAACGCTCGGAACCCCCGGGTCGAACGCCCCGGACGGCGCGCCGCCTTTGCGTGATGATCAGCACACGACCTATCGTGGCTTCAGTGTCGACCGAAGTACCGGTCGTCGAGCCGAGGGGGTCGGATGAGCGTCGGACGGGAAACGCGGCTGTCGGCGTGGATCGAGCGGTTCGCGGCGCACTTCGCCGAGGAGGGCATCCCGCTGATCGGCGGTCGCATCCTCGGCTACCTGCTGGTGTGCCAGCCGACGGAGCGGACCGCCGCCGAGCTGTCCCAGGAGCTGGAGGCGAGCAGCGGCTCGATCAGCACGAACCTGAAGTTCCTGGTCAACGCCGGCCTGGTGACGAAGCGCACGCGGCGCGGCAGGCAGGCGGCGCAGTACCGGATCAACGAGAAGCGGTGGGTCGACCTGATCCAGCGCAAGCTGGACGCCCTGGTGAGCGTGCGCGAGCTGACCGAGGCCGGGATGCGGCTGATGAGCGGCGACCCGGAACGCGCCGTGCGGCTGCGGACCGTGGACGACCTCTACACGTGGCTGGCCACGGAGCTGCCCGCGGTCTGGGAGCGCAGGCCCTCGTCCTCGCGCTGAGGCCGTTCGCGGGTCGACACCCACAGGGCGGCGGTGGCGACGACGACCGCGCCGGCGCCCAGCACGTGCAGCGAGACGAGCACCTCGGGCACGCCGGTCCAGTACTGGACCATGCCCAGCGCGCCCTGCGCGAGCACCACGGCCACGAGCGCGTAGTACGGCCGCCGCGGCACGGGGTGGCCGCGCAGCGCGAAGCCCAACGCGATCAGCATGCCGAGGAACAGGAACAGCAGGTCGGCGTGCACCTGCGACAACGTGTCCACCGACACGTCCAGGCGCGGGGTGGCCGCGTCGCCCGCGTGCGGTCCGGCGGCGGTGACGAAGGTGCCCGCCAGCAGCAGCAGGCCGAGCGTGCCCGCCTGCACGACCTGCAACGCCAGCAACGCCCGCGGCACGCGCGGCCGGGCGGGCTCGTCGCCCTCGCCCAGCGCCGCGACCAGCAGCACGGCGAACCAGACCAGCGCCATCGACACCAGGAAGTGCACGCTCACCGTCCACCACAGCAGGCCCGTGAGCACGGTGAACCCGCCGATCACGGCCTGCAGCACGACGCCGCCGAACTGCACCAGCGCCAGCACCGCGACCCGCTTGCGCCGCGGCCGGTTGAACCACGCCGCCAGCACGCACAGCCCGGCGATGACGCCGACCACGCCGGTCAACGTGCGGTTCCCGAACTCGACCCACTGGTGCAGCGACGCCACCTCGGGGTGCTCGACCGGCACGAGGCTGCCTTCGAAGCACTGCGGCCAGGTGGGGCAGCCCAGGCCCGATCCGGTCACCCGCACGATCGACCCGGTGACCGCGATGCCGCCTTGGGCGATCACGACCGCGATGGCGAACGCGCGCTGGAACGTGCTCAGGAAGGTGGTGAACCAGGATGGGGCGGACACGAACCGATGGTAGGTACCACTGGCTGAGAACCGCCGCCCGGGGGTGTCACCCGAGCTTCGTGGTCCTCGTCGCCAGCGCGCCCGCGGCCACGCCCCAGACCAGCAGCACGGCCACGTGACCGGGGCTCGGCGCCGTCCCCTCGACCACGGCGTCGTGCAGCGCGAGGGCGAGCGCGGCGGACGGCAGCGCGTCGACGACGGTCGCCAGCCACGTCGGCAGGCTGTCCACGCCGAGCGCGACGCCGCCGATGAGCAGCAGCACGAACCACACGATGTTGGCCAGCGCGAGCACGATCTCCGCCCGCAGCGCGCCGCCGAGCAGCACGCCGAGCGCGCCGAACGACAGCGTGCCGAGCACGATCAGCACGGCCGCCCACAGCAGGCCGGTCGCGGACGGCAGCCGCCAGCCCAGCAGCAGCGCGATCACGGCGATGATCACAACCTGCACGGCGACCACGGCCAACGCCGCGACGACCCGTCCGGCGACCAGCAGCCAGCGGGGGAGCGCGGTCGCGGCGAGCCGCTTGAGCACGCCGTAGCGCCGGTCGAAGCCCAGCGCGATCGCCTGCCCGGTGAACGCGGAGGAGATCACGGCCAGCGCGAGGATGCGCGCGGTGGCCGAGCCGACCCGGGGGTCGGGCACCGGGATGACGTCCATGAGGCTCATCGCGACCAGCAGCGCCGCCGGGATGAGCACGGTCAGCAGGATCTGCTCGCCGTTGCGCAGGGTGAGCACGGTCTCGGTGCGGGCCTGGGCGAGCAGCATCCGGCCGAGCTTCCCGCGACCGGGCGCGGGCGTGAACGTGCCGGGCGCGAACGAAGGCGAGTCGGTCACGAGCGCAGCTCCCTGCCGGTCAGCTCCAGGAACACGTCCTCCAGGCTGCGCCTGGCCACGGTGAGCTCCTCGGCCAGCACGCCCTGCTGCGCGCACCACGAGGTGACCGTGGAGAGGACCTGCGGGTCGATGTGGCCCTGCACCAGGTAGGTGCCCCGGCTGGCCTCACGCACCTGGAGGCCCTCCGGCAGGGCGTCGCGCAACAGCGTCAGCTCCAGCCCCGGTCGGGCGCGGAAGCGGAGCTGCCGGTCGTCGGCGTGGTGCTCGGTGAGCTCGGCCGGGCTGCCCTGGGCCACGACGCGGCCGGCGTCGACGATGACGACGTGGTCGGCGAGGGCTTCGGCCTCGTCCATGAGGTGCGTGGTCAGCAGCACGCTGACGCCGTCCGCGCGCAGCGCCGACACGAGCTCCCACACCAGGCGGCGGGCCTGGGGGTCCATGCCGGCGGTCGGCTCGTCCAGGAACACCAGCTCGGGCCGTCCGACCAGGGCGCACGCCAGCGACAGGCGTTGCTGCTGCCCGCCGGAGAGCCGCTTGTACGGGGTGCGCACCGAGGACGACAGGCCGAGCACGTCGAGCAGCCACGCGGGGTCGAGGGGGTTGGCGGCGCACGCGGCCACGAGGCGCAGCATCTCGTCGGCCCGCACGCCCGGGTAGCCGCCGCCGCCCTGCGGCATCACGCCGATGCGGGGGCGCAGCCGGTCGCCGTCGCGCTTCGGGTCGAGCCCGAGGACGCGGACCTCGCCGCCGTCGGCCGCCCGGAACCCCTCGCACACCTCGACGGTCGTCGTCTTCCCGGCGCCGTTGGGGCCGAGCAGCGCGAGGACCGTGCCGGTGTCCAGGGTGAGGTCGAGTCCGTTCACCGCGACGGTGGAGCCGTAGCGCTTGACCAGCCCCGACACTTCCACGGCAGGGTGCGGGGGGTGCGGGCTCACGACGCGGAAGCCTAGGGCGTCGCCCGGCCCGGCCCGGTGGTGGGGTCAGCCCTACCAGGGTTCTCCGGGTGGCTTCAGGGTCGTCTCGGGGGTGTTCCCGATATCTTCGGTCACCATTCCGGGCGAAGATTTTCCCGTGGTGGAGATCCGGGGGAAAAGACGGGCGGCGGTGTTGCCGCTGGCCGTTGTGGGACTCGTCCTGTCGCTGTTCCCGATTGTTTACCTGCACGTGGCGTCGGTCGGCGAGCTCAGCCCGATCGCCCACACGATCAGCGACTACATCTTCGTGGACAACGGCAGCGGGCTCCTCGCGGTCACCTCGCTGACGCTGGCGGCGGCGTCGGTCGGCCTGCTCGTCGCCCTGGTCCGGTCCGGTTTGCCCAGGCGGGGGCCGGTGGCGGTGCTGATGGGGCTGTGGTCGGCCGGGTTGGCGGTGGCGACGGTGTTCCCCACCGACCCGACCGGCACGCCCACGTCGTTCTCCGGCGCGGTGCACCGGTACGCGGGCGCGGTGATGTTCGCGAGCCTGCCGCTGGCCGGGTGGCTGATTTCCCGGACGTTCATCTCCAGTACCACCCTGCGCCGTTTTTCCATCGCCGCGGGTATCACCTCGGTGGCATTCATGCTCAGCCACGTCTCGGTGGTCTACCCGGGTGGTGGCGCGGTCGTGCTCGGGCTTTTCGAGCGCGTTTTGTTCGCGTTGCTGTACGGGCTGCTGTTCGCGTTGGCCTCCGCCGTCCTGCGCCGCGAGGAGACGTCATGACGTGGCTCGCCGTCCTGCTCGCGGTCCTGGGCGCGGTGTTCTTCGCCTTCGCCGCGCGCCTGCAGCACGACGCCGTGCGGGCGAGCGGGGGCGCCGCGTTGCGGGTGCTGGACCTGCTGCGCAGGCCGCGGTGGCTGCTGGGCCTGGTGCTGCTCGTGCTGGGCGCCGGCGTGCACGCGGCGGCGCTGGGCATGGCGCCGTTGAGCGTCGTGCAGCCGGTCGGCGTGGTCGCGATCGGCATCACCGCGGTGCTCGACGGTCGTCGGCGTGAGCTGCCCGCGGTCGCGTGGACCACGTTCGGCGTAGGGGCCTTCGTGCTCCTGGCCGCGGGCAGCGCCACGTCCACCGCGGTCGTGCCGGAGGCCGAGGTGAAGGCCGCGCTGCTGGCGCTCGGCCTGATCGCGGTCCCGGGCCTGGTCGGCGTGCTGTCGACCCGGCCGGCGGTGCGCGCCCTCGGTTTCGGCGCGGCGGGCGGTGTCGCCTACGGCTTCGTCTCCGTGCTCATGCGGTCGGTGTCCCAGGACGTCCAGCAGGGCGGTCTGGCGTGGTCGACCGCGCTCTCGGCGGCGGGCATCGCCGCCGCCCTCGTCGTCGGCGGCTGGTTCATCCAGCACGCCTACGCCAGCGGACCGCCGCACGTGGCGGTCGCCTGCCTCACCGTGGTGGACCCGCTCGTGGCCGTCGGCATCGGCGCGGGGCTGCTCGGCGAGGCGACCCGGACCAGCCCGCTCGTCGGCGCCGCGCAGGTCGCGTGCGCCGCGATCGCCGTCGGCGGCGTCGTCGCGCTGGCCCGCACCCGAACCACTTCCGCAGTTCCCACCAGATCGGAGACGACAGTGACCAACGGACGCGCCATGCGGATCGTGATCGCCGCGGAGACGTTCCCCCCGGACGTCAACGGCGCGGCCCGGTTCGCCCACCGCCTCGCCACCGGCCTCGCCGGCCGCGGCCACGACGTGCACGTGATCTGCGTGTCGGCGGACGGCGCGGCCCGCACCGAGCGCGCCGACGGGATCACCGTGCACCGGGTCCGCTCGCACCGCACGCCGTTCCACCGCACGTTCCGCATCGGGCTGCCGTGGCAGGTGCGCGAGGACGTCGGCGCGCTGCTGGAGGAGCTGCGGCCGGACCTGGTGCACGTGCAGGCGCACTTCGTGGTGGGGCGGCACGTGCTGCGGCGGGCGGCGGCGCTGGGGATCCCGACGGTGGCGACGAACCACTTCATGCCGGAGAACCTGTTCGGGCACGCCCACGTGCCGGCGTGGTTGCAGGGCGTGGCGTCGCGGTGGGCGTGGCGCGACCTGGGGCGGGTGTTCGGCCTCGCCGACGTGGTGACCGCGCCGACGCCGCGCGCCGTGCAGCTGCTGCACGACAACGGTTTCCCCGAGCGCGCGGTGCCGGTGTCGTGCGGCATCGACATCGACCGGTACCGGGGGCGGCTGCCCGTGCGGCACACCGACGCGCCGACCGTGCTGTTCGTGGGTCGGCTGGACGAGGAGAAGCGGGTCGACGAGCTGCTGCGGGCGTTGGCGCTCGTGCCGCGGTTGCACGCCGAGATCGTCGGTGACGGCTCGTGCCGTGCCGAGTGGGAGCTGCTGGCGCGTGACCTGGGCATCTCCGACCGCGTCCGCTTCCGCGGCTTCGTGAGCGAGGACGAGCTGCTCGACGCCTACGCCGCGGCCGACGTGTTCTGCATGCCGGGCATCGCCGAGCTGCAGAGCCTGGCGACGATGGAGGCGATGGCCGCGGGCAAGCCGGTCGTGGTGGCGGACGCGATGGCGTTGCCGCACCTGTGCAAGCCGGGGCGCAACGGCTGGCTGTTCACGCCGGGCGACGTGCGCGGCCTGGCGGACCGCCTGCACGCCGTCACCGTCGACCCCGCCGTGACCGCCCGCATGGGCGCCGCGTCCGGCGACCTGATCGCCGCCCACGCCATCGACACCACCCTGGAGACCTTCGAGTCCCTCTACGCCCGCGCCCTCGGCCTCCCCACCCCGACCCGCACCCCCGCCCTGGCCGCGTGAGCCGAACCTCCCGGACCCCCGAGTTCGACGCTCAGGACACGGCCGCCAAGTCCTGAGCGTCGAACTCGGGGGCCCGAGCGTTCGACACGCGGGTCAGTCGCGGTCGGAGCCGGTGGTGGAGCGGTAGGCGGCGCGGTGGGCCACGCGGCGGCCGCCGGCGCTGAGGCGGGGCTTGCCGGTCGCGTCCAGCTCGGTGAGGAACTTGAACAGCATCCCGTGACCCTCCAGCCGCTTCAGCAGCGCCTCGGCCACCCCGTCCGGGTCGAAGTCCACAATGGACATCTGTTCCACCAGGGACGTGGCGATGGTCCTCCTGGCCCGCAACGGCACCCACCACGTCGTCACCAGCAGCAGCACCAGGCCGAACGCCAACGCCGTGCCGAGCACCGCCTCCCACCCGGTGAACCGCAGCGAGAACACCTGCACCACCGCGGCGACGAGCAGCAGCACGCTCCCGTACACCGCGGCCCACCCGGCGGTCGCGGACGCGGGCGGCTCGGCGGCCTCCGTGTCCCACACCCCGTCCACCTGCCGCCACCGGCGCAGCGAACTGCCCAGCACGTACGACGTGACCCCGCCGAACACGATCGCCACGACCGTGCCGACCACCACCAGCGCCGGGCTCAGGTCGTACAGCCGGTACCGCACCACGGCCCACACGCCGACCACGATCGCCGCCGCCACGAGCACCCGCACCAGCAGCCGGGGCTTGAGCCGGATCTTGCCCAGCACGGCCAGCGGCGTGCCCACCGGCGCGGGCAGGCTGCCGATGATCAGCAACCCCACCACGACCAGCAGCACGCCACCCACCGCCACCATGCCCGTCACGGCCTGGTCGCCCGTCTCGCCGGACGCCAACGCGTCCCTGGTCCGGTCGATCGCCACCGTCACCAGCGGGATCACCGGCGACAGCAGCACCAGGCCGTGCAGCAGCGTCCCCGACCGCAGCGCCGCGTAGCCGAACGCGGCCAGCAGCGTGCCGCCGCCGAACGCCGCCGCCGGTCCGAGCGCCCACGGCGGCAGCAGGTCGAACAGCGACAGCACCAGCAGCGCGCCGCCCAGCGCGAACCCGAGCAGCCCCAGGAACTGCGCCAGCCGCCCGCCCCTGGTCAGGCCGGTGATCGTCCAGTACGGCAGCAGCGCCGCCCCGCGCAACGTCCTGGTCAGCGGTTTCGCCGTGCCCAGACCGGAGTTGTCGCTGTCGGCCACGGTGATCGCCACCGCCGCGGCCGTCGCCGCCGTCCGGATCACCTGGTCGCTGCTCGCCTCCTGCACCAGCGGCTCACGCCCGATGCCCGCCCGGTCGAACGCGGCCAGCCCCCGCACGCCCACCTCGATCCGCTCCGCGTCCGTGCGCACGGGCAGCCGGGCCAGCAGCGCGGCCTGCTCCTCCAGGAACAGCTCGCCGCGCGACCGCCGGTCCGCGCCCTCGTGCCGGTCGGCCAGGATCGCCGCGCGCAACGCGGGCAGCTCCTCGCAGATGATCCGGACGTGCAGCCCCCACGCGGCCAGCTCCGCCAGCGCCGCGCACGTCGGCGGGTGGTCGCCCTCCGGGCTCGCGTAGACCTTCCCCAGCTCGGCCTTCGCCCGCTCGACGCACGGCCCCAGCTCGTCCGGCACGCCGTCGCCGAACAGCTTCTCCACCAGCGCGTCGACCTGCGCCGCGGCCCGTTCGACGGGGTCGCCGCCCGCGCCGGTCAGCCGGTCGACGCGCAGCAGCCGCTTCGGGTCGAACACCACCTTGCACAGCATGGTCGCGCCGTCGAGCCGGCCCCAGATCCAGTCGTTGACCCGCCAGGACCGCTTGAGGAACCCGGAGAACCGGTGCAGCGACGCGCCGCCCGCCTTGTCCTCGGCGGTGATGCTGTACCCGGCGAACGCGTTGCGCGTCTGCAGGCTGATCTGGACCAGCTCGACGGCCTGGTCGAGGCCGCCGCGGGTGTCGTCGGCCAGGCACGTCGTCGCGACCTCCAGCGCCAGCACCCGTGACAGCCACAGCTCGCCCGCCACCAGGTCGGCCTCGGCCTCGGCGTCGGTGCGCGGCTCGGTCAGCAGCCGGTGCCACGACCGCAGCTCGCCGACCCGCAGCTGCTCGGCGTCGAGCTGGTCGAGGATGTCGTGCGCGTCGCCGAGGACGCCCGCGATCCGGTCCACCTGCTCGCGCACCCGCTGCCCGACGCCGTCCGGCTCGTCCAGCATCTTCGCGGCGAACCGGTGGACCCGCCGCTCCCAGTACGCCTGGTCGAGCTCCTCGGTCCCGTCGGTGGTCCAGTGCTCGTCCAGCTCGATCCGCGCGGCGCGCAGCTTCGCCCGCACGTCGAACAGGTTCGTGCGGGCCATCGCGAGGCGCTGGGCGTCGGGCATCACCCACACCAGGCGTTTGAGCACGTCCATGGCGGCGGACGCGAGCCGTTCGGCCATCGTGATGCCCCACGGCCAGCCGTGGTCGGGCAACGCGACGGGCTGTGGCCGGGTCGGCACGTACGGCAGCTTGCTGTGGTCGGCGCGGTACTCGCGCTGCGCCGCCTCGGCCGCCGCGCGGACCCGTTCGAACGTCCAGCCGGCGGCGTTCGTGCCCGGCACCTCGAACTGGCGGGTCGTGACGTCGCGGGCGGCGTGCCGGATGCGCACGTCCTCGTAGTGGTCGTGCAGGGTCTCGGCCAGCGCGTACACCTTGTCGGTGAGCGAGCCGCCGGACGCGAGGCGGTCCAGCAGGGCGTTGCGCCCGCCGCGGCGGGAGGCGGCGTTGCGGTTGTGCTCCTCGATGCGGTCGACGTAGGTCCGCCCGCTCTGGCTCGTCAGCGCGCCGAGCAGCTTGCCGCCGGTGGCGACGGTGCTGGGCAGGGCGCCGTCGACCGGGGCCACCGGCTCCACCACCGCCTCGGGCGCGTGCGGGAAGACCAGCAGCATCACCCGCCGGACCGGGCCTTCGGCGGGCATCCGGTCGATGGCCTCCAGCGCCTCCTTGGTGGGCGTGTTGACCAGGACGCCGCCGTCGACGGCGTAGCGGGACCGGTTGTCGGTGTCGTTGGCCCAGGAGGCGACCTCGGCCATGTTGGGCTTGTCGCCGTCGGGCGCGCCGGGTGCGACCGGGATGAAGGAGGGCTCGAACGCGAACGGGAACGACGCGGACGAGCGCGCGGCCAGCGCCATGCGGCTGACCAGCGTCGGGAGCTTGTCGGCGGTGAAGTCGTCCCGGCCGCCGGGGTCGCGGCGGAACGAGAAGCTGCCCTGGTGGGAGGCCTGCACGAGGGTCTGGCCGAGGTCGTCGTGGGTGACCGTGGGCACGCCCGCGAGCAGCGTGGTCGTGATGCGCAGGTCGACCGGCCGGTCCTCCTGCGGGGTGAAGTCCGTGGTCAGCCGTTCGAGTGCTTCCCGGAGCCTCGGGAGGAAGAACTCGTCGCCGCGCAGCAGTGACGCCGGTTGGCCCCGGAACGGGGTGCGCAGCAGCTGTTCCATCCGGCCCTGCTCGGCCCACAGGTCACGCAGCCGTTCCAGCCGAGCGTTGGCATTGACCTGGGACAACGCCAACGCGGCGCCGTTGATGCCGCCGGCCGACGTGCCCGTGATGACGTCGGCGCGGGCCGTGCTGCCGACCATGTCCAGCAGGTCGGCGTACGGGCCGTCACCCCTGGTCAGCCGGTCGAGCTCGAGCACCACCCCGCCCATCCACACGGCGAGGCTCACACCCCCGTTCAGCACGACGGCGAACCGGATCTGCTCCCTGGGCACGTCCACCATCACGCCCTCCCTCCCCGCGGACCCCGATCCTCCCGCACCCCCTACCTCGCCGACCGCCCCCACCCGTTACACCCCGCGCGGGACCTGGGGGTTCGACCCGAGGGTCAGGCGTAGCCGGGGAGGGGGTCGCGCTTGATCAGCGGCAGGACCTGCTTGCGGGCGACGAACAGGCACACGGCGAACGCGATCAGAGCGCCCGCCACGGCCTGCGGCACGATGTAGGCCCGCCCGTCGAACGCCGAGCCCGTCGGCGGCAGGATGACCGCGATCACGGCGCTGGCGGTGGTGGCGAAGACCCGGAACCGACGCGCCAGCACGGCCGTGGCCAGCGGCAACGCCGCCCACAGCACGTACCACGGCTGCAGCACGGGCCCGAGCACGAGCACCGCGCCCAGCCCGGCCCCCAGCCCGTTGACGGCCTTGATCCGACCCCGGAACGCCTTCCACAGCAGCGTCGCCACGATCACCACCGACACGGCCTGCGTGACGATCCGCATCAGCACGATCACCGACTCGGTGTGGTTGCCCAGCCCGAGCAGCAGCCCGAGCCCCCCGCCCATGAACCCCATGGCGGTCGGCGGCGACATCCAGCTCTTCACCGTGCCGGCCACGTTCAGCGTCTCCACCCACCCGAACCCGAGCCCGGTGCCGACGCACGTCCCGACCATCACCACACCCGAGATGACCAGCAACAACAACGCCGCCCGCACCAGGTCGGAGAACCGCCCGCCCCACCGCCGCGCGATCAGCACGCCCAGGAAGCCGAGCGCCAGCGCGGCCGGGATCTTCACCGCCGCGCCCAACGTGATCATGGTCGCGCCCAGGACTATCCACAGCAGCTCTTCACGCGTCATCGGCGCGCCCGGGACCAGCGGCATCTTCCGCAGCGCCAACTCCAGCCCCACCAGCATCAGGCCGATCGCCAGGCCCTCGTTGTGCACGCCCACGACCAGGTGGAACAGCACCAGCGGGTTCGCCGCGCCCAACCACAGGGCGCTCACCGGCGGCACGCCGAAGCGCCGGGCCAGCCGGGGCAGCGCCCACACGATCATCGCCAGCCCCAGCAGCCCCAGCAGCCGGTGCAGGAAGATGCCGGGCAGCACGCTGTCGCCGGTCACCATCGAGATGACCCGCCCGGCGGCCAGGAACAGCGGCCCGTACGGCGCGGGCGTCTCGCGCCAGATGTTCGGCACGTTCTTCGTCAGGTCGTGCTCGACGCCCAGCGCCGTGGCCGGGCCGAGCTCGTACGGGTCCTGCCCGTTGGCCGCGATCTGCGACTGCGCCAGGTAGCTGTACACGTCACGGCTGAACATGGGCAGCACGAACACCAGCGGCGTGATCCACATCAGCAGCGTGCGGTCGAGCTGGCTGCGCGACACCAGCCGGGGGCGGCCCGGCCGGGCGAACCGGCCCAGCCACAGCCACGCCGACACGATGAGGAAGATGCCGGTCCACGCGACGGCCATGGACGCGCTGGGCATCCGCGGGAACAGCCCGAGCAGCGGCGTGCCCGGCAGCGGGCTGAAGATCGGCGCCGCGCCCGACCCGAGGGAGCCGACGGCCAGCAGCAGCGCGCCCACCGTGCCCCACCGGCGGATCACGTCGAGCTGCCGCCGTTCGGGCGCGTCGAGGGGTGCTGCCTCGCCGATCTCGCTCCGGTTCGCCATCACCATTCCGCCCGCCGCCACGTCCGAAGGGTAGCGACCGGCCGGGACGCGTGACTCGGGTCACCCGAGGAGGGTCGATCTTTGCGGCGGCCAGCGAAATACGCAACACTGGTGTTGTGAAAAACGCCGGGACCGACTCGACCGCTGTGCCTTCCGGGCACGACGGCCGGACCCGGCACGCCGTCGCACGGCTCCTCCTGGAGCAGGGCCCGGTGACCGCGGCCTCGGTCGCGGAGCAGCTGGGCCTGAGCCCCACGGCGGTGCGCCGGCACATCGACGCGCTGGTGGCCGACGGCGAGGCGGCCAGCAGGGAGGCCCCTCGACGGGGCCAGCGCGGCCGGGGTCGCCCGGCCAAGCTCTTCCTGCTGACCGAGCAGGGGCGGGCCCGCTTCGGGCACGCCTACGACGACCTCGCCGCCGCCGCGCTGCGGTTCCTCGCCGAACAGGGCGGGGAGGAGGCGGTACGAACCTTCGCCGAACGACGGGTGTCCGCATTCGTCGACCGGCACCGCGCGGCCATCGTGGCCCAGCCCGACGCCGCGGAGCGGGCCAAGGCCCTCGCCGTGGCGCTGACCAGGGAGGGCTACGCTGCCTCGGCGCGCCACGTGGGGGCGGGCGAGCAGCTCTGCCAGCACCTGTGCCCGGTGGCGCACGTCGCGGCGGAGTTCCCGCAGTTGTGCGAGACCGAGACGGCGGCGTTCGCCGACCTGCTCGGCACGCACGTCCAGCGCCTGGCCACCATCGCCCGCGGCGATGCCGTGTGCACGACGCACATCCCGAACACACCCCGGATCCCAGATGGAGGGGAGCCCGCATGACTGCCGCTGCCGAGCAGCGCACCACCACAGCCCCGCTCACCCAGGAAGAAACCCTGGCGAGCATCGGCAACTACGAGTTCGGCTGGTCCGACTCGGACGTGGCAGGCGCGAGCGCTCGCCGGGGCCTGAACGAGGACGTCGTTCGGGACATCTCGGCGAAGAAGAACGAGCCCGAGTGGATGCTGGAGTTCCGGCTCAAGGCGCTGCGGTTGTTCGACCGCAAGCCCATGCCGACCTGGGGCTCCGACCTGTCGGGCATCGACTTCGACAACATCAAGTACTTCGTCCGGTCGACCGAGAAGCAGGCGGCGACCTGGGACGACCTGCCCGACGAGATCAAGAACACCTACGACCGCCTCGGCATCCCGGAGGCGGAGAAGCAGCGCCTGGTCTCCGGCGTCGCGGCCCAGTACGAGTCCGAGGTCGTCTACCACAAGATCCGCGAGGACCTCGAGGAGCAGGGTGTCGTCTTCCTCGACACCGACACCGCCCTCAAGGAGCACCCGGAGCTGTTCAAGGAGTACTTCGGCTCCGTCATCCCCTCGGGTGACAACAAGTTCTCCGCGCTGAACTCCGCGGTGTGGTCGGGCGGCTCGTTCATCTACGTGCCCAAGGGCGTCCACGTCGACATCCCGCTGCAGGCCTACTTCCGGATCAACACCGAGAACATGGGCCAGTTCGAGCGCACGCTGATCATCGTCGACGAGGGCGCGTACGTGCACTACGTCGAGGGCTGCACCGCGCCGATCTACTCGTCGGACTCGCTGCACTCCGCCGTCGTGGAGATCATCGTCAAGAAGGGTGGTCGCTGCCGCTACACGACCATCCAGAACTGGTCGAACAACGTCTACAACCTGGTCACCAAGCGCGCCAAGGCCGAAGAGGGCGCGACCATGGAGTGGATCGACGGCAACATCGGCTCCAAGGTCACCATGAAGTACCCGGCCGTGTTCCTGATGGGCGAGCACGCCAAGGGCGAGGTCCTCTCGATCGCGTTCGCGGGCGAGGGCCAGCACCAGGACGCCGGCGCGAAGATGGTCCACATGGCGCCGCACACGTCGTCCACGATCGTGTCGAAGTCGGTGGCGCGCGGCGGCGGCCGCACCTCCTACCGCGGCCTCGTGCAGGTCAACAAGCGGGCGCACCACTCGAAGTCCACGGTCAAGTGCGACGCGCTGCTGGTGGACAACATCAGCCGCTCGGACACCTACCCGTACGTCGACGTCCGCGAGGACGACGTGTCGATGGGCCACGAGGCCACGGTCTCGAAGGTCTCCGAGGACCAGTTGTTCTACCTGATGTCCCGCGGTCTCAACGAGGACGAGGCCATGGCGATGATCGTGCGCGGGTTCGTCGAGCCCATCGCGCGCGAGCTGCCGATGGAGTACGCCCTCGAGCTGAACCGCCTGATCGAGCTGCAGATGGAAGGGGCCGTCGGCTGACATGGCCGTCACCACCGAAGACCAGCAACACGGCCTGACGGCCCACTCGCACGGTGCGGGTGCCCCGATCTCCTCGCGCGCGGACCACTTCACGTCGTTCGACGTGAACGCGTTCGAGGTGCCCGGCGGTCGCGAGGAGATCTGGCGCTTCACCCCCATGAAGCGCCTGGCGAACCTGCACCAAGGCGCCGAGGCGACCGGCACGGCGAACGTCGAGGTCGACGCGCCCGAGGGCGTCACGGTCGAGACCGTGGCGCGCGACGACGAGCGGCTCGGCGTCGCCGGCACCCCCGGTGACCGCGTCGCCGCCCAGGCCTGGTCGTCGTTCACCGAGGCCACCGTCGTCACCCTCCCCGGTGACGCGAAGTCCGAGCCGACCACCATCACGGTGACCGGCGCGGGCGAGGGCCAGGTCGCCTACGGCCACCTGCACGTGCACGCCAAGCAGTTCGCCGAGGCCGTCGTGGTCATCGACCACCGCGGCTCCGGCGCGTACGCCGACAACATCGAGTTCGTCGTCGGCGACGGCGCGCACCTCACCGTGGTCGCCATCCAGGACTGGGCCGACGACGCGGTGCACGTGTCGTCGCACCACGCCAAGCTGGGCCGCGACGCCTCGTTCAAGCACACCGTCATGACCCTCGGCGGCAACGTCGTCCGCCTCACGCCCGCGGTCACCTACACCGGCCGCGGCGGGGACGCCGAGCTGCTCGGCCTGTACTTCGCCGACGCCGGCCAGCACCTGGAGCACCGCACCTTCATCGACCACTCGGCGTCCAACTGCCGCAGCAACGTGGTCTACAAGGGCGCGTTGCAGGGCGAGGACGCGCACACGGTGTGGATCGGCGACGTGCTGATCCGCGCGGCGGCCGAGGGCACCGAGACCTTCGAGCTCAACCGGAACCTGGTGCTCACCGACGGCGCGCGCGCCGACTCGGTGCCCAACCTGGAGATCGAGACCGGCGAGATCGAGGGCGCGGGCCACGCCAGCGCCACCGGCCGGTTCGACGACGAGCAGCTGTTCTACCTGCAGGCCCGCGGCATCCCGGAGGACCAGGCACGACGGCTGGTCGTGCGCGGGTTCTTCCACGAGATCCTCCTGAAGATCGCCGTTCCCGAGGTGCGCGAGCGCCTGGAAGCCGCGATCGAGGCGGAGCTCGAAGCGGTGGGCGCGTGATCAGGGTGTGCTCGCTGACCGACCTCGACGACGGCAAACCCGCCGCGTTCGAGGTCGGCGACGAGTACACCCCGGTCCTGCTCGTCCGCGACGGCGGAACCGTGCACGCGCTGCGCGACCTGTGCTCGCACGCCGAAGTGGCGCTCAGCGAGGGCGAGGTGACGCGCAAGGGCGTGGAGTGCTGGCTGCACGGGTCGTGCTTCGACCTGCGCACCGGCCGCCCGTCCTCGCCGCCCGCCACCGAGCCGGTCGACGTGTTCGCCGTCGAACTCCGCGGGGACGACGTCTACGTGGACGTCACCGCGGCGGTGAACTGACCTTGGCTACGAACTGACTTTCGCTCGCAACACCAGGAGAACGAACCACCAATGGCCACTCTGGAGATCAAGGACCTGCACGTCTCGGTCAACACCGACGACGGCGCCAAGGAGATCCTCAAGGGCGTCGACCTGACCATCAAGGCGGGCGAGACCCACGCGATCATGGGCCCCAACGGCTCGGGCAAGTCCACCTTGTCCTACGCCATCGCCGGGCACCCCAAGTACGAGATCACCTCCGGCAGCGTGCTGCTGGACGGCGAGGACGTGCTGGAGATGACCGTGGACGAGCGCGCCCGCGCGGGTCTGTTCCTCGCCATGCAGTACCCGGTCGAGGTGCCCGGCGTCTCGATGTCGAACTTCCTGCGCACCGCCGCCACCGCCGTCCGCGGCGAGGCGCCGAAGCTGCGCCACTGGGTCAAGGAGGTCAAGGAGGCGATGTCCGAGCTGGAGATCGACCCGACCTTCGCGGAGCGCTCGGTCAACGAGGGCTTCTCCGGCGGCGAGAAGAAGCGCCACGAGATCCTGCAGCTCGGGCTGCTCCAGCCGAAGATCGCGATCCTCGACGAGACCGACTCCGGCCTCGACGTCGACGCGCTGCGCGTCGTGTCCGAGGGCGTGAACCGGTACAAGCGCTCCGGTGAGGTCGGCGTCATGCTGATCACGCACTACACCCGGATCCTCAAGTACATCTCGCCCGACTTCGTGCACGTGTTCGCCGGTGGCCGCATCGCCGAGTCCGGCGGTCCGGAGCTGGCCGACCAGCTCGAGGCCGAGGGTTACGTGAAGTACATCGGGAAGCCGGAAGCAGCGGGCATCGCCTGACGTTGCACCGTTCGTGAACACGTACCGAGAGGAGGCGTCGGAGCAGTGACCACCACCGTCACCCCGCTGGACGTCGCTACCGTCCGAGCGGACTTCCCGATCCTGGGACGCACCGTGCGGGAGGGAAAGCGGCTGGTCTACCTGGACTCCGGCGCCACCTCGCAACGCCCGAGGCAGGTCCTCGACGCCGAGCGCGCCTTCCTGGAGACCGCCAACGCCGCGGTGCACCGCGGGGCGCACCAACTGGCCGAAGAGGCCACGGACGCCTACGAGGGCGCGCGGCAGAAGATCGCCGACTTCGTGGGCGTCGACCAGGGCGAGATCGTGTTCACCAAGAACGCGACCGAGGGCGTGAACCTCGTCGCGTACGCGATGGGCAACGCGGCCACCGCCGGTCCCGAGGCCGAGCGGTTCCGCATCGGTCCCGGCGACGAGATCGTCGTGACCGAGATGGAGCACCACGCGAACCTCGTGCCGTGGCAGCAGCTGGCCGCGCGCACAGGCGCCACCCTGCGCTGGTTCGGCGTGACGGACGAGGGCAGGCTCGACCTGTCCGAGCTCGACTCGCTGGTCAACGAGCGGACGAAGGTCGTCGCGTTCACCCACCAGTCGAACGTGCTCGGCACCGTCAACCCGGTGCGGGTGCTCGCGGACGCGGCCCGCGCGGTGGGCGCGCTGACCGTGCTGGACGCGTGCCAGTCGGTGCCGCACGGCGCGGTGGACTTCAAGGCCCTGGGCGTGGACTTCGCGGTGTTCAGCGGCCACAAGATGCTCGGCCCGTCCGGCATCGGGGTCCTGTACGGGCGCCGTGAGCTGCTGGAGGCCCTGCCGCCGTTCCTCACCGGCGGGTCGATGATCGAGCTGGTGCACATGGCGCGGTCGACCTTCGCGCCGCCGCCCGCGCGGTTCGAGGCGGGTGTGCCCATGACGTCGCAGGCCGTGGCGTTGGGTGCCGCGGTGGACTACCTCGACGCCGTCGGCATGGACCGGATCGCCGCGCACGAGCACCAGCTCACCGAGCTGGCGCTGCGCGGCCTGGCCGAGGTGCCCGGTGTGCGGATCGTGGGTCCGACGGACGCGGTGGACCGCGGCGGCGCGGTGTCGTTCGTCATCGACGGCATCCACGCGCACGACGCCGGCCAGGTGCTCGACAGCCTGGGCGTCGCGGTGCGCGTCGGCCACCACTGCGCGTGGCCCCTGCACCGGCGGATGAACGCCGCCGCCACCGTGCGGGCCAGCTTCTACCTGTACAACACACCGGACGAGGTGACCGCCCTGGTCGACGCCGTCCGCGAGGCGCAGAAGTTCTTCGGGGTGGTCTGAGATGCAGCTGCAGCAGATGTACCAGGAGATCATCCTGGACCACTACAAGAACCCGCACGGGCGCGGCCTGCGCGACCCGTTCGACGCCGAGTCGCACCAGATCAACCCGACGTGCGGCGACGAGGTGACGTTGCGGGTGGCGCTGGACGGCGACACCGTGCGCGACGTGTCCTACGACGGGCAGGGCTGTTCCATCAGCCAGGCGTCCACCTCGGTGCTGACGGACCTGGTGGTCGGCAAGCCGTTGAGCGAGGCGTTCGAGAAGATGGACGCGTTCGTCGAGCTGATGCAGGGCCGCGGCCAGGTGGAGCCCGACGAGGACGTCCTGGAGGACGGCATCGCGTTCGCGGGAGTGGCGAAGTACCCGGCTCGCGTGAAGTGCGCGCTGCTGGGCTGGATGGCTTTCAAGGACGCGGTGGCACGCAGCGAGGGAGCGAAGGCATGACCGCCGAAGAAGACGTGGTGCGCGGCATCGAGGGCATGCCCGAGCCGCCCGCGCCGAAGGCAGACGTGGCCGCGGTGGACGACGTCGAGGAGGCCATGCGCGACGTCGTCGACCCCGAGTTGGGGATCAACGTCGTGGACCTGGGCCTGGTCTACGACATCAGGGTGGACGAGGAGAACGTCGCGCTCATCGACATGACGCTGACGTCGGCCGCGTGTCCGTTGACGGACGTCATCGAGGACCAGACGCGGTCGGCGCTGGTGGGTGGCGGCGGCGGGGCGAGCGGGATCGTCAACGACTTCCGCATCAACTGGGTGTGGATGCCGCCGTGGGGGCCGGAGAAGATCACGGATGACGGGCGTGAGCAGTTGCGCGCCCTTGGGTTCACGGTCTGACGGTCACGGTCTGACGGTCTGACGAGTGTTCGCGGTCTGACGGGTTGGTCGGCTGAGGGTTGGTCGGAGGGGCGCGGTCCGATGGGGTCGCGGTCCGGCGGTTCGCCGTCTGGCGGGGTCGGCGTTGACGGGGTCAGCGTCTGGGGCCGCGCAGTTTGAATGCTTCGCAGGGGTCCTCGCCAAGGGGACCCCTGTTTTTAGGTTACCGGCGTGGTCTGACAATTTCGGCGGGCTTGGGTCTTGCCGGGCGTCCGCAAAAGATCAAGAGCGTCCTCGCCGGACGGGCAGATCAGCAGGATGACGGGCCGATGGGTGGTTCGGCGGCGGGTCCGTTGTGGTGCGGGTTTCGTGTCATCCCACCGACCTCCCTACGGGCTACCACACGTATCAAGGGGGCGGTTCCAGCCCATCGTTCCTGTGGGGTGGAAGGTGCCCCTTGACACGCGCGGTAGGGCGGAGCCAGGTCGGCGGGATGACACGAAGCCCTTCTGTTGGGGGAAGGGCGTGCGGTGAACGGTGTGCTTGCTGACGATGTGGTCAGCGGACGATGTGGTCAGCGGGCGTAGACGCGTTCCACGAACTCCGCGATCTGCGACTCGTCCAGGTGACGGGCCAGGTCCGCTTCCGACACCATGCCGACCAGTCGGTGCTCCTCGATCACCGGGAGCCGGCGGATCTGGTTGTCCTCCATGGTCCGCAGCACGTGCGAAAGGTCGTCGTCCGCTTCGACCCAGTGCAGGTGACCGGACATGTCGCCGGCCCTCATCGACGCCGGGTCGCGGCCCTCGGCCACGCAGCGCAGCACGATGTCGCGATCGGTGATGATGCCGTGCAGCTTGTCGTCCTTGCCGCAGATCGGCAGCGAGCCGACGTCCAGGTCACGCATCATCCGCGCCGCGTCGAGCAGGCTCTGGTCCTCCTTGACGCACTGGACACCGGCGTTCATGATCTCCCGTGCGGTGGTCATGCCGAACCTCCTTGTTCACGTACGACCAAGCATGCGCCGGTCGGGCGCGGCCGGCACTTCGACGGAGGCGGCACCGCGGCAGCGGTCTGGACGAGTCGGTGGGGAGAGCCGGGCGTTCAAGCTGTCTGAGCGGCCAGCATGTCGACCACGTCGACGAGCGAACCGCGCCGCCGGAACGCCCGCCGCTGCCGCACGGCACCCGTGCCGTCCAACAGCAGCCGGTCGATGCCGTCGACCACCAGGTCCTCGTCCCCGGTGTCACGCAGAGCAGGCCGCGTCCAGTCCACCAGCGCCCGCACCATGTCCGCCGCCGGCACCAGCCGACCGCTGAACGGCTCGATCCCGGCGCCGTCCAACCCGTCCCGGGCCGACCGCCACAACGCCGTCCGCAACGCCAGGTCCGGCACGCGCTGAGCCCGCACACCGGCCAACGCCATCACGGCGATCGCCCGCACCAGGGCCGCCAGCACCACGGCCTCGTCCACGGTCGCCGCCACGTCGCACACCCGCAGCTCCACCGTCGGGTGCCGGTGCGACAGCCGCACGTCCCAGTAGACCATCGCCGGGTCCAACGCCGCCCCGCCCGACCGCAGCACCCGCGTGCCCCGGTGGTAGTCCTCCGCCGACTCGAACCACGGCGGCGCGCCCGCCGACGGCCACGGGCTCCACGACAGGTAGCGCCAGCTCGCGTACCCGGTGTCGCGCCCGTCCCCGAACGGCGAGTTCGCGCTGATCGCCAACAGCGCCGGCAGCCACGGCCGCAGGTGGTTGCTGATCAGCACCCCGGTGTCCTCGTCCGGTATCCCGACGTGCACGTGGCACCCGCAGATGGTCAGCCCGTCGACCAACGACCCGTACTCGGCGGCGATGGTGCGGTACCGGTCGGAATCGGTCAACGGAGGCGGGCGCAAGCCGCCGAGCACCGGCGTCCCGGTCGCCACGATGCGCGCGCCCTGCGCCTGTGCCAGCGCGGCGAGCGCCAGACGTGCCGCGAGGAGCTGCTCGCGCACCTCGGCCATGCTCCGGCACACCCGAGTGGCGCTCTCCACCTGGTAGAGCGTCATCTCGGTCTGCAGGTCGGGCCCGGGACGGGCGTCGCACAACACCTCGCCGGCCAACGGCACCAGCACCCCGGTGCTCGCGTCGACCAGCAGGAACTCCTCCTCGACCCCCACCGACAGCGGCAGGTCCGAGACGACTCGCGGAAGCGGTAGGGCGGTGACCTCGGTCACGGGGACCTCCCGACGCTGGGTAGTCCGCCTGATGCTATGAGTAACCGAACGGGCCGCACATGCGGCTTTGCGGTGAACTTCCTAACTTACCGCCAGATGCGGCCCGCCGCGCAGCACGTCGACGTGGTCGCTGCCCGGCCGCCCCAGCACCCAACTGGTGCCCCGCAACGACTTCGCGTGCTCCTTCAACGGCGCCAGCAGCCGGGACACCTCCCGGTACGACCCGACCGACCCGGCCGCGCAGATCAACGTCGCCAACGACAACGTCACCCCGCGCCCCTCGGTCTCGTACGGCACGTCCAGCACACCCGCGGAGAACGGCACGATCTCGTCCAGCCCGGCCACCACCAGGAAGTCGTCCCCGCCGACGTGCCCCACCTGCACGCCCGGGTACGACGTCGCGCCGTCGGTGAGCGCACGCCCGATGGCCCGGATCAGGTCGTCACCCGCCGCGAACCCCACCGAGTCGTTCACCCGCTTGAACGCGTCCACGTCCAGCCACCCCACCGCGAACAGCTCGCCGCCCAGGATGCGCCGGTCCACCTCGCGCGCGATCGAGTCGCTGCCCGGCAGCCGCGTCAGCGGGCTCAACGCCGCCGCCTGCTCCACCTTCATCTCGGCGACACCGCGCACCACGTCCGCGACCCGCACCACGCCCAGGCAGCGGTCGTCGTCGTCCACGACCACCAAGTCGTCGTTGGTGCGCTCACGGTTCGCGTGCGCCACCACGTCCAGCAGCTCCAGCGCGCTGGAGTCCGCCCCGATCAGCTTCGGCCGGTCCGCCAGCCGCGCCGCCTCCCGCTTGGCGTGCAGGGCGTGCCCGAACGGACCCGTCACCGCCAGCAGGAACCGGTTGCGGTCCACCGTCCACCGCGGCCTGCCGTCGTCGTCCACGAGCACCACGCCGCTGACCGTCGGCTGGTTCGCGAGCACGTCGCGCACCTCCTCGGACGTCGCCGAGTCGGGCAGCGTGGTCGCCGGGTGCAGGAAGTCGGTGACCTTCGGCCCGACCTTGCGCCGCAGCGGCGCGGTCATCGTGCTCGTGACCGCCTCCGGGTCGTTGACCTCGCTCAACACCGCCGCGATCGTCGCGTCCACCTTCGGCCGCCGCTGCGGGCTCGCCAGCAGGTTGCCCTGCGCGAGCCGCACCCCGAGCCGGCGCAGCGCGGCCAGCTGCGCCTCGCTCTCCACGCCCTCCGCGACGACCAGTGACCCGATGTGCTCGCACAGGTGCTGCAACGCCTGGGCCAGCGCGTACCGGGAGGGGTCGGTGGGCAGCGCCACCACCACCTCGCGGTCGAGCTTGATCACGTCGGGCTGCACCTCGGTCAGCAGCGACAACGGCGAATCGCCCTCGCCCACGCCGTCCAGACCGATCCGGAACCCGTCCTCGCGCAGCCGCTCGATGCCCTTGACCAGCAGCCGGCGCGGCGCGCGCGAGTACGGCGTGCCGACCTCGACCACCAGGTCGGCCGGCGTGCGCCCGACCTCCCGCAGCGCGCCGTAGAGCGGTGCCATGAGCTCGGGCTTGTCCGCGATCGTCAACGCGAGCAGGTTGACGTGCAGCGGCACGCCGAGGCCGTGGTCGGCCGCGTGCCGGACCGCGCGGCACGCGAGCGCCACGTCGGTGTTGGCCAGGTACCCGGCGCGGAAAGCCATCCGCAGCAGGTCCTGCACGTTGCCGTCGTGCGGTCGGGCCAGCGCTTCTACCGCCACGACCCCTCCGGTGTGGAGGTTGAACAACGGCTGGAAGGCGAAGCGAACGTCATCCAGCAAGGCGGGCACGGCCCCGATCGTGCCCGGTCGATCTTCTTTTGCCGAGACCGTTAACCAGGTGTTCTCGCACTTTTGGCCGATTGCACAGGAAATACCAACCGGGCGCGCATACCCCACGACGCGGAGTCGAACAGCCGGAGCATCGCACGGGCGGTCCCGCGCAGGTCATCGTGCCCGCCGAGGTAGTCGCGTTGAAGACTGTCGGACAATTTGAAGAAGCTGTTGAAGAATTCCGGGACTTCGTCGGGCGGCAGCGCCAGCAACGCCTCCAGACCTCTCAACCGCAACCGGCGCACCGCGCGTTCCGCCGCCGAACGCGTCACCTCCCGCCCGGCCGCGATCGCGTCCGCCACCACCGGCGCGCGCCGCAACGCCGCCGCCACGCTGTACCCCGTCGCCGGGTGCACCCACCCCGCCGCCGCGCCGAACGCGCCGTCCCGCGCCCGCCCGTCCAACGTGATGCGCACCCGTTCCTCGTCCCGCGGCACCTCGATGCCGTGCCGGGCCAAGCGCGCGTGCAACCGCAGCCGAAGCTCGCGCAACGGCAGCCCCGGCCTGCGGGCCAACGACGTCTCCTCCAGCAACACCTCGTCCGCCGACACCGGGATCGCGTAGAGGAACGTCGGGTCGGCGGTCGTGGCCGCGGGAGGCCTGCGCCAGTCCATGATCAGCGCCTCGTCGGCGCCCACGAACGGCGTCGCGGCCCGTGCGGGAACCACCACGCCGACCGCCGTCTGAGCCGCCCGACCACCCGCCGTGCCGCTCGCGTCGACCACCCGTCCGGTCAGCACCCGCCCGTCGGCCAACGTCGCCGTCCCGCCGGTGTGGGCGACCACGCGCCCGGCGACCACCCGGACCTCGTCCGGGAGCCGCCGCAACCGCTCGTTGTCCAGCACGGCGTAACCCCGCTCGATCACGTGCTCCGCCGTCGTCACCGCACGGGCCCTCGACGTGCTGACCGCCACCGGCGCGTCGGCGGGCAACTCCTCCGCCCACGACGCGTAGGTCGCCCGCCAAGACCGCTCCGGGTTCGGGTCGACCAGCGTCGTGCCGAGCCCCCTGCCCGCGCACGCCCGCGCCAACGCCCGTCCCGCCGGCCCGCCACCGACGACCACCACGTCCACTAGCGCTTCTCCCGGGGCTTGGGCGGCAGCAGGTCGCCCAGCGCGAGCGGCTGGTACTGCGCCACCACGTCCGACAGCTGCGCCACCGTCCGCTCGATCGCCTCCCGCGCGGCGTTGCGCTCCGCGATCACCGCCGACAGCAGCAGCGCCGTCAACACCGCCGTCCCGTTGAACGCCTGGAGCGTCACCATGCGCACCACCAGGTCCAGATCGGCGAACGGACCCGTGCTGCGAGCCGCGCCCCGTGCCGCCAGGGTGGTCGCGATCAGCGCGCACGGCGCCGTGCCCAGGTGCTGGAACCGCAGCGCCGCCCAGATCAGGAACGGGAACACCAGGTACATCAGCCGCAGGTCGTGCGTCGACGCCACGGTCATGACGACCGCCGTGCTCACCAGCAACGCGGCGGCCTCCAGCCACCGGCGCACGGGGTGGTCGCGCAGTCGGAGGGAGCGGAACGCCAGGACGATCGGCACGAACACCAGCACGCCCAGCGCGTCACCGGTCCACCACACCGTCCACGTCGACCAGAACAGCGCGGCGTCGATCGCACCGGTCACCAACAACGTGCCCGCGCCGATCGTCGCGCTGACCGCCATGCCCACGAGCCCGCCCAACAGCACGAGCGCGAGCGCGTCACGCGTGCGGTCCATCTCCTGCCGGAAGCCCACCTTCCTGAGCATGAGGTAGGCGACCACAGGGCCGACGGTGTTGCCCGTGGTGATGAGCGCCGTGGCGCCGAGGTCGGTGAGGGGCGAGTTGGCCGCGAACGCGCCCAGCGCGATGCCCGGCCACATCCTCAGCCCGCCGAGCAACAGCGCGAGCACGGCCACACCGGTCGGCGGCCACAACGGCGTCACCTGGTCGTTGACCAACGCCTGGAGAAGGCCGACCTCGGCGCCCGCGTAGTAGCAAGCCGCGACCACGACGACGTGGAACGCGTACCGGCCGAGCCGAGGCGAGAGCTGCACGGGCCCAGCATCCACCGTCTCCGGAGGACGCACCACGCCTAGCTGCGGAGATGGCGCAACCGACCCCCCGATTTGTCTCCGCGTGGGCCGGGGTGTAACTTTCTCTCTGCCAGCACGGAACGGGCCGGAGAGAGACCGGAACGGAGTGCTGCGAGAACAAGCCCCCGGGACTGAATCAGCAGCACAGCGTGCTGCCTCGGCTCCGGAGGGTAGAACAAAGTGAATGCTGAGCGAGTTTGTCGCGGAGCCGAGAAGCCGAAACCGGCCGATTTGACACCGCGAAAACGAACGAGCTAAGGTTTCACCACAGCAAGCGAAACACCGGAAACACAAAGCCCCGGAATGAACCGCGGTAAGACGCGGGACGTGATGGTGAGCGCGTGTTCTTTGAGAACTCA
>NZ_JBEOVG010000102.1:0-31035 GCF_040295345.1 Actinosynnema sp. NPDC002837 | reverse complement strand
AGTCAAAACCACCCCCTCCTGGCCATCTCCCGCAACCCGGGCGCGCGGGCCCGCGCCGTGCTCCGCGCCCCCATCACCGGCCCGGGCCGCCGCCCGCGGCGGCGGGGGCGCAGGAACCCGCGCCGCCGCCCGGCTCCGGTCAGAACTGCAAGGACCAGCCGTTGATCCGGCCGGTGTCCGCGGACGCGACGTCCTGCACGCGCAGCTTCCACGTGCCGTTGGCGACCTCCGAGGACGCGTTCACGGTGTACGTGGTGACGATGTTGTCCGCGCTGTCGTTGCTCGACGCCTTCACCCGGTACGCCGAGCCGTCCGGCGCGATCAGGTCGATCACCAGGTCACCCCGGTAGGTGTGGGTGATGTCCACGCCGACCGCCAGCGCCGACGGCGCGTTGCCCGCGACGCCGGAGACCGTGATCGGGCTCTCGACCGTGGTCAGGTCGGGGATGGTCACGTCGGTCGCGTTCTCGAACCGCGGCCCGGGCGGGTTGCCGCCGGAGCCCGCCAACGTCCACAGGGCGTACGCGATCGCGTCGGTGTTGCGGTCCAACGCGGTGACGTCGACGTTGCTGATCGTGTCGCACGAGCGGTGGTAGCAGCGGTCGAAGGCGACGCCCGCCGTGCCGCCCCACTTCTGCGCCTGCGCGGAGGTCTTGGTGACCTCGGCGCCGGTGAACGTGCCGCCGACCGGGATGCCGGACCGCGCGAACGCCGCGTGGTCGGACCGCCCGCCGACCGACGTCAGCTCGGTCGGCACGCTGAACGCCGCCTGCAACGTCTGCTGGAGCAGCAGCGACCCGGTCGGCTGGCCGGAGGCGCTGTAGACGAAGTAGCCCGGGTTCGGCGAGCCGATCATGTCGAAGTTCAGGTACGCCTTGATCTTCGACCGCTCGGTCGTCGGCAGGTTGTTCACGTAGTAGGTGGAGCCGATCAGGCCGAGCTCCTCCGCGCCCCACCAGCCGAACCGGACGTGCTTGGTCGGGGCCAGGCCCTGCCGGGCCACGGTCAGCGCGACCTCCAGCAGGCCCGCCGAGCCGGTGCCGTTGTCGTTGATGCCCGGACCCGCGCTCACGCTGTCCAGGTGGCCGCCGAGCATCAGCACGTCGTTCGGGTCGCCGCCGGGCCAGTCCGCGATCAGGTTGTAGCCGGTCGCGCCGCTGGTGGTGAACTGCTGCACGGACGTCTGGTACCCGGCCGCGTCCAGCTTCGCCTTGACGTGGTTGACCGACGCCAGGTACCCGGGCCGGCCGTGCGCCCGGTTCCCGCCGTTGTTGGTGGCGATGGTCTGCAGGTCGTTCAGGTGCGTCTGGACGTTGGCCACCGGGATGTCCGGCACGGCCACCGCGCTCACCGGGGCCGCGGTGGCGACGGGTGGGCTCAACAGGGCGGCGGCGAGCAACAGGGCGCTCGCCACAGGGGTCGTCCTTCTCAAGGACATGGCTGCCTCCGCAGGGTTTAGGGATGGCCACGCACGAGCGTGCGGGCTGTGCCACCCCCGCGGTAGCGACTTTCGTCGTGGCACGTTCGGACGCAGACCGGGCGGCGCCGCCTGCTCGACGGCTCACCGCGGACCTGGTCCGACCGCGCGCGGCACGGTGGCGTTACTGCTGGGCGCGCTGGGCGCGGGCCCGCCGCTTGCCCTCGTGCATCGCCTGGACGCGGGCCACCGGGATGGTGTGCCCCTCGGCGACCAGGTCGTCCGGGAGCTTCTGGGGCGCGGGCAGCCGGGAGTGCCACGGGTCGCCGTCGCCGAGCAGCGCCGGCGCGGTCTTCACGGTGAAGTCGGCGGGCGTCACGGAGTCGAGGTCGTCCCAGTCCACCGGGAACGACACCGTGGCGCCCGGCCGGATCCGGGGGCTGTACGCCGCGGCCACGGTCGAGCCGTAGGCCCGCGTCGAGTCGAGGAACACCCGCCCGCCCCGGTCGTCCTTGATGAACGCCGTGGTCGCCAGCTCCGGGTCGAGGCGCTCGGCCCGCGCCGCCAACGCCCGGGTCGCGGCGGCCACGTCGTGGTCCACGCCCTCCACGGGCACGAACACGTGCACGCCCTTGGACCCGCTGGTCTTCACCACACCGGTCAGCCCGTCGTCGGCCAGCGCCCGCCGCACGAGCTTCGCCGCCGCCACGACCACGTCGAAGCCCGAGCCCTCCGGCGGGTCGAGGTCGAGCACGAGGTAGTCGGGCCGGTCGAACGCGTCGGCCGGCGCCGGCGTCACGTGGTACTCGACCGCGCGCTGGTTGGCGAACCACAGCAGCGTGCGCCGGTCCTCGCACAGCGCGTACCGGATCTCCCGCTTGGACGTCTCCGCCCACAGGGGCACGGTCCGCACCCACGGCGGCGTGTACTTCGGCAGGTTCTTCTGGGTGAACGGCTCCTGGCCCGGCCGCACCCGCACCACCGACAGCGGTCGCCCGGCCAGGGCGGGGATGATCCGGTCGCGCACCGCGTCGAGGTAGTCGACCAGGTCGCCCTTGGTCGCGTCGGCGCCGTCGAACAACGGCTGGTCGAGGTTGGTCAGCGCCACGCCGTCCCGCTCTTCACCCATCGCACCACCTTTGCGGTTGACCGTGCCGCGGGCAAGCGGGACACGGCCCGCTCCGCGAGGAACGGGCCGTGCCCGGGTCCGCTCAGGCGGGGAGCCGCCAGACCTGGTTGGCGGCGGCGAAGCAGTCCCAGATCTGCAGCCGGGTGCCGTCGGCCGAGCTGGGCCCGGTGGCGTCGAGGCAGCGGCCCGAGGCCGGGTTGCGCAACGTGCCGTCGGAGCCCGCCTGCCACTTCTGCGCGCCCGTGCCGTTGCAGTCCCACAGCTGGACGACGGTGCCGTTGGCGGTGCCCGCGCTCGCCACGTCCAGGCACTTGCCGAGGGCGCGCAGCGAGCCGTCGCCGGAGACGGTCCAGCTCTGCGCGTTGGTGCCGTTGCACGTCCACAGCTGGATCGCCGTGCCGTTGGCGGAGGACGCACCGGCCACGTCGACGCACTTACCCGCGATGCCGGTGATGGGACCGGTGCGGCCGGGCGGGGTGGTGCCGCCCATGACGGTGTCGTAGATGGCGCTGAGCAGGGAGGTGCTGCCGGTGGTGTCCTGCGACAGCTCCCAGTTCATCACCCCGCCGGCGTTGGCCATGGCCCACTGGGTCTTGCGCTTGATCGTGGGCACGCCGTTGTAGCACTGCTGCACGCCGCTGACGGTGACGCAGTCGCGGTTGGCGTTGGCCGGGTCCATGGCGACCAGCTGCGCGTAGGTGTAGTAGTTCGGCCTGCTGTAGAACGGCACGCCGAGCACGGCCTTGGCTGCGGGCAGGCCGCGCGACTTCCAGTAGTTGACGGTGCCGATGGACCAGTCGTAGTTGGCGTGCGGGCTGCCGCCGTCGTAGGCCATGATGTTGAGCCAGTCGACCTGGCCGAACACGGCGGTCTGGACGCCTTCCGCGGTGCCGCCGCCGGACACGACCGCGGCCGTGAGGAGCTTGCCGCGGCTGTGCATGGCGGTGCTGAGCTGGCCCATGAGGGCGGTGAAGTTGGTCGCCGACGCGCCGGGGTCGGGGTACTCCCAGTCGATGTCGACGCCGTCGAGGTTGTGCTGGTTGACGGCGTTGACGACGGCGTTGACGAACGTGGTGCGGCTGGTGGCGTTGGCGGCCAGGGCCTCGAACGCCGAGTCGTTGCCGTCGTTCCAGCCGCCGATGGCCAGCGAGACGCGCACGCCGTTGGCGTGGGCCAGGGAGACCAGGGACGCGAGCTTGCCCGGGTCGGGGATGGCCTGGAGCGTGCCGTTCGAGTTGGGCAGGGCGAACGCGTAGTTGATGTGGGTGAGCTTGGTGTACTGGACGGCGTTGACGCTGCCCGCCCACGACGGCAGGTAGCCGACGCTCTTGAACCCGTTGGGCAGGACGGTGGCCTGAGCCGCCGGCGCGGTGGCGACGGCCACCGCGAGGCCGGCCGCCGCCGTGGCGAGGGCGAGGCCCGCGGCGCCCCACCGGGTCGACGCGCGCCGTGATGGTGCAGGGGACTGCATGGACGTGGTCCTTTCACAGGGAGGTCCACGGCCGTCGTCCGCGCGGTGGCGGCGGGTTCCGCGCGGTCGCCGGCCGGGGACTGGCAGCCGCGCCCGACCTTACTGGCGTACTTGATTCAAGTCACGATAAAAGTCGCCCGGCACCGTGATGACGAGTTGCCGCAGGCGGAAGGGGTCGGCGATGACGTCGTAGGCGGCGATCCGGTCGTCCCGGACCGTGACGGTGAGGGCGAGCCGGAGCCGTCCGCGCGGTGCGACGACGATGCCGACGCGTCCGTCCACGAGGGCCGGTCCGGCGTGGCGCGCGTTCGCGGTGAGGACGACGGTCTCGGCGGCGACGGCGTGCGCACCGCGGACCTCGGCCGCCGCGCCGGGTGGCAGCACGGCGGGGTCGGCGCGGCGGACGACGTCGGGATCGAGCACGGCGAGCAGGGCGTCGAAGTCGCCCGCGCGGGCGGCGGCGAGGAACGCCTCCACGACGTGCCGGTGGCGGGTGAGCTCGGGCTCGGGGAGCGCGGTCGTGCCGCGGACCTTGTGCCGGGCGCGGCTGGCGATCTTCTTCGTGGTGGCCGTGCTGCGGCCGACGATCGGCGCGATCCGCTCGAACGGCACGGCGAACGCGTCGTGCAGCACGAACGCGACGCGTTCGGCGGGCCCGAGCGTGTCGAGCACGACGAGCAGCGCCCGTCCGATCGAGTCGGCCAGCACCGCCTCGGTCTCCGGGTCGTCGTCGGCGGGCAGGTCGGGCACCTGCTCGACCACGTCCTCGCGGCGGGTCCGGCGGTGGCGGAGCACGTCCAGGCACACCCGGGAGACCACGGTGCGCAGCCAGGCGGCGAGGTTGTCGATCCCGTCGGCGTCGACCCGGCGCAGCCGCAACCAGGTCTCCTGGACGGCGTCCTCGGCCTCGGGCAGGGAGCCCAGCATCCGGTGGGCGACCGCGCGCAGGTGCCCGCGGTGCGCCTCGAATCGGTCCGCCAGGTCGTCGTGCATCGGTCCCCTCCCGGTCGTCTACCGGGTGGACGAGCCGGAGCGGCGAAAGGTGACGGGCTCGACGGCCCGCCGTCGACGTGGTAGCCAGAGGTCGACTCACGGCCGCCGCCGGAGACGCGAGGAGCGATCGCATGGGTAAGCGCCTGATGGCGGTGGGCGTCGCGCTCGCCTGCCTGGTCGGGGTGCACGTCGGCGCGGCGCGGGCGGTGGCGGCGGAGCTGTCCGCCGCGGTCAGCCAGTCGTCGGTGTGGAGCACCGGGTACGGCGGGCAGGTCGTGCTGACCAACACCGGTGACGTGGAGAGCACCGGCTGGGTGGTCGAGTTCGACCTGCCGCCCGGGTCGTCGGTGAGCAACGCGTGGAGCTCCGTGCTCACCCGCGACGGGCAGCACTACCGGTTGGCCGACGCGGGCTACAACGGCCGCGTCCGGCCCGGTGGCACGGCGAGCTTCGGGTTCACCGTCACCGGTCTCGGCCTGCCGACCGGCTGCACGGTCGACGGCACGCCGTGCGACGGCGGAGGTCCGGTCCCCGACACGTCCGCGCCCACCGTTCCGGTCGGTGCGCGGGTGACGGGCGTGACGGCGAGCTCGGTGTCGTTGGCGTGGGAGGCGTCGAGCGACGACGTCGGCGTCACCGACTACCAGGTGCTGCGCGGCACGACCGTGGTCGCGTCGGTGACGTCCACCGCCACGACCGTCGGCGGCCTGCTGCCGGGCACGGCGTACGCGTTCACCGTGCGGGCGCGCGACGCGGCGGGCAACGTCTCCGGCGCGAGCGCCGAGGTGGCCGCCACGACCGGCACGGGCTCCGGCGGGTCCACCGTGGACGTCGCCACGCCGGCGCAGCTCCAGGCGGCCCTGGCCGGCGCCGTGGCGGGGCAGACCATCCGGATGGCCGCCGGCGTGTACCGGGGTTCGTTCGTGATCACCCGGCCGGGCGCCGCCGGCGCTCCGGTCACGCTCACCGGTCCGGCCGACGCGGTGCTGGTCAACGACGGTCCGTCGGGTTCCGCGCCGGGCTGCCCGACGCCGACACCGGGCTGGGATCCCGGCTACGGGCTGTGGCTGCACGACGCGCCGCACTGGAACCTGGTCGGGTTCACCGTGCGGGAGTCGAAGAAGGGCATCGTCGCGGACAACTCGCACCACACCGTGATCGACCGCGTGCACGTGCACCACGTGGACGAGGAAGCCGTGCACTTCCGGCGCTCGTCGGCCGACGGCGTCCTGCGCGATTCCACGATCAGCCACACGGGACTCGGGCAGCCGGGGTACGGCGAAGCCGTCTACCTCGGGTCCGCCAATTCGAACTGGGCCTGCCACGGCAATTCCGGCGGCGTGGACCGCAGCGACCGGGTGCACGTGCTCGGCAATCGGATCGGGCCGGGTGTCGCGGCCGAGCACGTCGACGTCAAGGAAGGCACGGTCGGCGGCGTGATCCGGGGCAACGCGTTCGACGGGACCGGCATCTCGGGCCAGAACTCGGCGGACTCGTGGGTCGACGTGAAGGGCACCGGTTACACGATCGAGGGCAACACCGGCACGTTCGCCGCACCGGGGACCTTCGCCAACGGCTACGAGACGCACAACCCCGCCACCACGCCGTCCTCCGCCAACGGGTGCGGCAACGTGTGGCGGGACAACCGCTCGGACCTGGGCGGCGTCGGCCAGTACGCGATCCGGATCACCTCCACGTCGAAGTGCGCCGGCGTGCCGAACGTGGTGCACGCGTCGAACACCGCGACCCGTGCGGTGATCGGTCTGACCAACATCGCGATCACCCCGTGACGGGGCCGCGGGTCGGTGGGTCGATCGGCTGCGCGACCGTCGCCGCGCAAAGGGGAAACGCAATTCCGGACGCCGATAGGAATCGTGGTGCGGGCTTTTAGGTTAGGCTCCCCTTAATGATTTCGTGTTGCGGTACCCGGTGGTCGGTGGCAACGTCCCGGACAGGGAACCTGCTGTCCAGAGGAGTGGTCATGACCACCACGGAAATGCCGGCCGTCAACTCGTGCACGGTCACGGGTTGTTCGTACAACCACGATGGTTGTCACGCTTTCGCGATCACCGTGAGCGGCGCGAACGGGGCGGCCGACTGCGGAACGTTCATCCCCCTGGCCCGCAAGGGCGGCCTGCCCAAGGTCGTCGCGCAGGTCGGCGCGTGCTCGCGCACCGACTGCATCCACAACGCCGAACTGGAGTGCACCGCGTCCGGCGTGCGCGTCGGGCCCGGACAGGGAGACCACGCCGCCAACTGCCTCACCTACACCAGGGCGAAGGACACGGCGAGCCCCACGATGTCCTGAGCGCGCACGACCGCCGCCGGCCGGTCAGCACCCCTCAGAGCTGACCGGCCGGCGGGTCGTGACGGCGTCTCAGCGCCGTCGGCGGTGGTGCCGTGCGACCACGAGCGAGGCGGCCACCAGCACCAGGTTCTTCAGCACGAACTCACCCGTGACGCTGAGCAGCAGCGGGTTGCCGTGGCGGAACGCCACCGCCGGCTGCACCACCAGCACGAGGAACGTGCCGAGCAGGTGCAGCGCCGTCAGCGCCGCGACCACCCGCACCTGCACCGCCACGATCAGCGCCATGCCCGCCAGCACCTCGAACACGCCGACGGTCGGCACGAACCAGGACGCGGGCAGGAACGGCACGGTGTCGGCGACCAGGTCGCGCACCGGCGACGTGCCGGCGACCTTCAACACCCCGAACCACAGGAACACCACGCCCAGGGCGATCCGCAGCAGCGGGACGCTCAGGTCGAGCACGCCGTCCACCGCGCGTGACGCCCGGTCGAGCAGCGCCGTGCGCGTGGTCCCGGTGGGCGGCGCGTGGTCGGTCTTCGGCTCGCTGGTCAGCTCGCTGGTCATCCGTCATCCCTCCTCGTAGCGGTCGGGCTCAGGCGCCCGACCGGCGGGCGGCGGTGAGCGTGTCGCCCAACGACCGCAACCGCGTGTCCGTCCGCTGGACCTGCTCCGCGACCACGTCCAGCGCCCGGTCCAGGTGCGGGCGCACCGTCGCGGCCCAGTCGACGCCCGACGCCCGGTCACGGGCCTCCTGGGTCGGCTCCGGGAACGCCGCGGCCACCGCGTACACGACCGCGCCGAGCACCGCGTCCAGCACCAGCTCCGGCAGCAGCGACAGCACGAGGTTGGGCAGGTGCCCCGCCTCTTCGTCACCCGATCGGGGCTGCCACGGGTCGAGGTGCGGCCGGACCGTCTCCCACAGGCCCGCGTCGACCGCGCCCACGCCGTGCCTGCCGGCCCACTGCAACGCGTCCGCCCTGGTGACGGTGGCCGTCAGCACCTGGCGGGCGTCCGCGCCGATCCGCAGCAGCTCCGCCAGGTCCAGGTCCTCCGGCGTGCCCATCAGCGCCGGCCGCAGGTCCATCGCCACCTGGTGGTGCCAGCGCGTGGCCCACACCGCGCGCCACCACATGGCCTCCTGCGTGGTCGGCCGGGACAGCCACACCGCGATGTTGCGGAAGTAGGCCTTGATCTCCTCGTACGCGGCCTGACCCGCGGCCGACGCGGCGAACCCGACGCTCTTGATCGGGTCCTCCGGCACGGTCGGGTCGCCGACCAGGTTGACGTTGAAGAAGTGGTGCCACGTGGCGTCCACCGCCACCCGGCCGACGCCGACCTGGTGCCCGTCGTACGCGCCGATCGCGCCGAACGTGCTCGCGTCCAACCGCCCCTTGCGCGGGTCGCGGTCCGCGGCCCGGGAGTTGATCGTCGACCACGCCACGACCTCCGGCGCCAACCCCGCCGGGTACTCGGTCATCTCGTACCCGTCGAAGGTGAACGACCTGGTCAGGTCGTCCGGCACGTAGCACTCGCCCTCGTGCGGGTGGTCCGGCAGCACGCGGATCGTGCCGCGCGGTCCCGACAGCAGCGGGTGCGGGTAGCCCTGGTGCGCCCACTTCGGCGAGTCCGACGTCGCGTACATCCGCGGCGTGATGACCTGCGGGATGTCGTCGGACTGGTCGTTGAGCTGGAACAGCGGGTCGTGGCCCTCCGACAGCGTGTCGTTGCGGTCCGGGCCGTCGATCGACGGCGCGACCGGCTCGCCGTTCGGGCCGGGATCGGGCCAGTGCCACTTGCGCATGCTCCGCACGCGCGGCAGGTCGCCGCACATGGACACGCCCAGGTCCTCGTGGTCGCCGGTGGCGAACACGCCGCCGCCCGCGTCCATGAACTCCGCCAACGCGCGCAACTCGGTCTGGTCCAACGGCGGCCGGGGCGCGCGGGCCACGCCGAACAACCAGATCTGGTCGTACTGGCCCAGGTCGTGCCCGTCGAACCGGAACCCCGGGAGGTCCGCGGACAACGAGGGCAGGTTCTCCTCCCGGTGCGCCCGCGTCACCTCGAACCGGACCCACGGCCCGGGCGGCGTGGACAGCACGTCCACGAGGGTGGCCAGGCCGAAGTCGGCCCGGTCGAAGCTCGCCGTCCCATCGGTCACCATCAGGATCCGGACGGCGTCCGGCTCGGCCAGGACGGACGTGTTCGGCATGGGTGCTCCCTCTCGGTTCACGGTGTCATCCCTTCGATCTCGACGAGCAGGTCCGGGCGGCAGACGTCGACGGTGAACACCGCGATGTCCGCGCGCCGGGAGAATTCGTCGCGGCACAGCCGCGTCACGAGGGGCACGTCCTCGGGTCGCTTGACGTAGACCTTGATCGCGCGCAGGTCGTCGAGGCGGTAGCCGCCGTCGATCCCGTGCCCGGTGAGGTTGTCCGCGCCGATGAGCGCGGCGATGTTGGCCAGCGTCACCTGGACCTGGCGCGCCACGTCGCCGGGCGCCACGGTGGCGTGGTCGAGGATGCTCGCGGTGCCCGACACGTACAGCGAGCCCCGACCCCGCTCCGGCTTCAGGTACGTCGCCCGCGCGAAGCTCGGCGGCCTCGGCCCGTACTGCTCCGGGTACTCGTGCGCGGGCACCTGCAACGGGTTCTCCAGGTGCACGGCCGTGTGCGACCGGTGCGCCAGGAAGTAGAACGCGACGCCGTCGCCCAGCGAGCCGATGCCGGTGGACGCCGGCATGGCGTGACCGCGCTCGTCGAACGCCTTGCCCCGGCCGACGCAGAAGTCCCGGTACACCTCGGTGCCGCGCGCGCTGGGCTCCGTGATGCCGTCGAGCATGTTCCACATGCGGAACACGTTCGGGTAGCCCAGGGCCTCGACCAGCTCGAACGCCGCCAGGTACGCCTGGTGAGCGGCCTCTTCGCAGTCCGCCGACGGCCCGATCCACCCGGCGCAGAACAGCACCTCGCCGTCGTGCGCGTAGAGCAGCCCCTTGTGCTCGCCGGTCCGGACCAGGCTCCCCTCGGTGTGCCAGACCTCCACGACCTCGGGCTCACCCGGCCGCAGCATGTGCAGCGGGAGGACCGGCAGGCCGTGCTCCCACCGCGGCCGGCCGCCCCTGGTCGAGTGGCGGACGGCGCCCAGCACGGTGTCGCCCGCCAGGACGGCGAAGTCCTCCGCCGTCCGGAACGTGCACGGCGGCGTCACTATCACGTTGCCACGCAATGTTTTTCCCCCTCTTGAAGTCGGACCGCACGCCACGCCGCGATCACGGCGAGCGCCTGTCCGGGATTGAGCCGGGGGTCGCAGAGGCTCGTGTACGAGCCGGTCGGGAAGTCGTCCCAACCGCATTCCGCGACCTCGTCCGGAGTGGTTTCCAGGTGCAGGCCGCCGGCCACCCCGCCGCCGGCGTCCACGGCGGCCCGGAAACCCGCGACCTCGCGGACCACCGTGGCGACCAGTCGGGTCTTGCGGCCCACGGCGTCGGTGACCGTGTTGCCGTGCATCGGGTCGCACAGCCAGATCACCGGGTGGCCGGCCGCGCGGACCGCGTCCACCAGCGGCGGCAGCAGTTCGGACACCGCGTCCGCGCCGAGGCGGGCGATCAGCGTGAGCCGACCCGGCTCCCGCTCCGGGTCGAGCCGCTCGCACAGCGCCCGCAGCTCGTCCGGCCGCATGACCGGGCCCACCTTGCAGGCGACCGGGTTCGCCACCGACGCCAGCAGCCGCACGTGCGCGCCGTCGACGTCGCGGGTCCGGTCGCCGATCCACGGCCAGTGCGTGGAGGTGAGCAGCGGGACGCCCCGGTCGTCCCGGCGCACCATCGGCAGCTCGTAGTCCAGCACCAGCGCCTCGTGGCTGGTCCACAGCGACGGGTGGTGGTGGCGCAGCAGCCCGGTCGCCGACCGCGCCGCGTGGTAGCCGGCGACGAGCCTGGCCGGGTCCGCGCGCCGGGCGGTCGGGTCCGCCTGCGGCGCGTTGACCAGGTCGCCCCGGTACACCGGCAGCTCCACCCCGTCGACCACCTCGGTCGGCCGCGAGCGCGGCTTGGCGAACTGCCCGGCCACCCGGCCGACCCGCACCACGGGCCGGTCGTCGTCGCCGAGCGCCGTCGCCAGCCGGTCGACCAGCGCCGCCTTGGGCGTCACGTGGCGCGGACCGCACTCGGCGAACGGCTCGGCGCAGTCACCGGCCTGCACGACGAGCCGCCGACCGGCCGCGACCTCGCCCAGTTCGCGCCGCAGCGCCGCCACCTCGCCGGGCGTCACCAGGCCGGCCAACCGCGCCAGCCTCGCCCGGAACGACCGCGCGCGGCGGTCCGGCCACGGCGGCTGCTGGGCGGCGGGCAGCGATTTCCAGTGCGCCGTCTCCCATTCGGACAACACCCTGGCGTGGCTGCGCGGAACTGGCTCCGTGGACACTCGCGCCTCCGTCGGTCTGGTTCGGTCGTCGGTTTTGTACGGCAATCATGCGGAAACGCGATGTGCCTTTTCGTCGGTCCCCGGGTGGATTCGCCGGGTCCGCTTTCCCGTGCTGCGTCGCCCGATCGAGGTAAACCGTGAGGGGGATCGTCAAGCTCCGACGCCGGGTGGACGATAGTTCGGGGAAGATGTGTTGCCATTGTTCCCAGCACGTGGAAATGCGTGCGCACCGAACGCGAGATGGCGTGACAAGGGGAGGGAATGGTGTCCGGTTCGAACGTGCGACTTGTCGTGTCGGTCCAGGCGCGCGCTTTCGAGGGCGAACCACTGGCGATCGGCCCGTGCGGCCACCTGCCGTCGTGCCGGAAGGAATCGGCCTGATGGACGGCGAGGGACGGCCACGGTGGTTGTCCCGCTTCACGGCGGTCGACGTCGCCCTGGCCGCCTCGGCCACCGCGGTGGACGTCTTCCTGTTCTCGGCGGTCAGCAACCGCACGCCGGCGGGCGCGGGTCTGTGGTTGTTCGTCGCCCTGGTCGCGGTCGGCTTCGCGGCGCTGCTGGTGCGGCGCAGGTACCCCGTGCTGGCGTTCGGGGTGGTGTGGGTGTGGGCGGTGCTCGTCATGCCGACGAACGAGCTGGAGTTCCGGCCGACCGCCGTGCCGTGCATGGCGTTGTTCGCCGTCGCGCTGCACGGGCGGCTGAAGGCGTCGGCGGGCGCGCTGCTCGCGTGCGCGGTGCTCGCCGTGCTGGCCGGGCTGACCGAGGCCGCGTCCCGGCCGCCCGAGGCGCGGATGGTCGCCACCTACGCCACGCTGGTGTTCTACCTGCTCGTGTACGGCTGCGTGTGGGCCGGCGGGCGGTGGGCGCGGCTGAGCCGGCAGCACGCCGAGGACCTGGAGTTCCGCCGCCGGGTGGAGGCGCACGAGGCGGTGATGGGGGAGCGGACCCGGATCGCGCGCGAGCTGCACGACATCGTGGCGCACTCGGTGACCGTGATGGTGTTGCAGGCGGCGGGCGCGCGGCGGGTGCTCGACAGCGACCCGGTGCGGGTCGGACAGGCGCTCGGCCACATCGAGGAGGCGGGCGAGCAGGCGATGGGCGAGCTGCGGCGGATGCTGACCGCTTTGCGGCTGAGCGACGACGACGAGGCGGGCGACGGGGTGACCGGCCGGCCGCAGCCGGGTCTGGCCGACGTGGAGCACCTGGTCGGCACGATCTCGGCGGCGGGGGTGCGCGTCCACACGCGGGTGGAGGGTGAGCCGGGTCGGCTCGCGGCCAGCGTGGACCTCGCCGCGTACCGGGTCGTGCAGGAGGCGTTGACGAACGTGACCAAGCACGTGGGGCCCGGCGCGGAGGTGGACGTGCGGCTGCGGTGGGAGCCGTGCGAGCTCACCGTCGAGGTCGCCGACGACGGTCGGGGACGGCGGCCGGAGCGGGCGCTGTCCACGAACCACGGTCTGGCCGGGCTCGTGGAGCGGCTGGCGATCGTGGGCGGGAGGTTGGCGGCCGAGCCCGCGCCGGCGGGCGGGTTCCGGGTGACGGCCGTGCTGCCGGTCGCCGGGCCGGTGGCGAGCGAGCCCGTGCGGGAACACCGGTGATCCGGGTGATGCTGGTGGACGACCAGCCGTTGGTGCGGGCGGGTCTGGCGATGCTGCTCGACGCCGAGCCGGACATCGAGGTGGTGGCCGAGGCGGACGAGGGGGCGGGCGCGGTCGCGCGGGCCGCGGAGCTGCACCCGGACGTGGTGCTGATGGACGTGCGGATGCCCGGCGTGGACGGGGTCGAGGCGACGCGGCGGATCATCGACGCGGACCCGGCGGGCGAGGACCACGCCACGAAGATCATCATCCTGACGACGTACCACGTCGACGAGGCGGTGTACGCGGCGCTGCGGGCCGGTGCGACCGGGTTCCTGCTCAAGGACGCGGTGCCGCGCGAGCTGGTCGACGCGGTGCGCACGGTGGCGTCCGGTGAGGCGTGGCTGGACCCGACCGTCGCGAAAGGACTGATCCGGGAGTTCGCGGCCCGGCCCCGGCACCAGTTGCCGACGTCGGCGGAGATGGGTGAGCTGACGGTGCGGGAGCGGGAGGTGCTGGTGCTCGTGGCGCACGGGTTCTCGAACCCGGAGATCGCCGGGCACCTCGTGGTCGGTGAGGCGACGGTGAAGACGCACCTGGGGCGGATCCTGATGAAGCTCGGGCTGCGCGACCGGGCCCAGGCGATCGCGGCGGCGTACCAGAGCGGCTTGGTCGTGCCGGGGAGCAGCCCGCCACCGCCGGCCGGGCGTCCGACTTGATCGTTACGGTTGGTCTTGGGGCGGTTGCGAAGCGGCGGTGCGCGGTACCGTGAGCCGTGCGCATCCGTCCGCGCCGGGCACAGGGCCGTGCCGAACCGAGCGTCGTGCTCGATCCGGCAGCGGCGGAACTCGTGCGGCTGGGTGCGTTGCTGGAGGTCGTGGTCCAGGCCGTGGCGTTGCAGGATCGGGCGGAGGCGGTGATCGCCGACTGCGCGCAACCCGGTGAGCCGTCGTGGGAAGTGGCGCGCAGCGGACGTGCCGTGGCGGCCCAGTACGGCCGGCTGTCCGGCTGGGCGGCGGACCTCGCGTGGCAGGCCGACCGTCCCCCGCCGCCGCAGCGGATCGTGGAGCTCATCCGCTACCACCTCGGCATGCTGGACTGCGCCCTGCGCCTGGCCTTCCCCCGCTACCGCACCGACCGCCTGGAAACCCGCCGCCTCGCCATGACCGGCCTGGGCGCCCCGGCCCGCGAACTGCGCGACCTGGACCACCACCGCCACCGCGGTCAGCAGCGCCGGGCCGTGCCACAGCAGCGGCCACCACGGCGGGAACCCCGCCGCCATCGACCACACCGCCGACACCAGCGACACCGCGCCCAGCACACCCCCGGCGACCCGGCCCCACGCGCGGCGGCCGCCGACCAGCGCCGCGAACGCCACCACCGCCACCGCGTCGTACCACCAGCCCTGCACGTCGACGCCGGGGCCGAGCCGGGCGATCACCGTCCACGACTGCGCCGAGGCCACCAGCTGACCCAGCAGCCCGGTCAGCGCCAGCACCCGCAGCACGGTCCCCGCCGCGCGCCGCTCGCCCAGCCGCACCCGCACCGCCAGCGCCGCCGTCGCGCCCGCCTCGCCCCACCCCGGCCAGCCGTGCTCCAGGTCCAGGTCGTCGGTGCGGTCCGCCAGGAAGATGCCGACCATCTCCTCCTCGCGCTCCGCGCGGTACCAGGCGGGCAGCACCCGCAGCAGCGACCGGTACCGGCGTTCCAGGTTCGACCTCCCGGCGTGGGACCGCCCCGCGTCCGACCTCACAGCGCACCCCTCGCCTTCAGCACCGACGACGCGGCGCGCACGTTCGCCGACAACCGGGCCACCTCGGCCGACAACACCCGCACACCGGCGTCGGTCAGCCGGTAGTAGCGGCGAAGCCGACCCTGGTGCACCTCCTCGCGGTCGCGCTCGGCCAGGCCCTCCGCGACCAGCCGGTCCAGCACCCCGTAGAGCGTGCCGACCCGCAACCGCATCCGACCCTCCGACAGCCCGTCGACCGCGCGCACGATCGCGTAGCCGTGCAACGGCTCCTCCGCCAACGCGGTGAGCACCAGGAACACCTGCTCCGACATACCTCTCACACCGCACGTTATACCGCTTCGCGATATATCTCGGCAATAAATCTGGATACCGGATGTCCAGGATCGGGTTAGGGTGGTGACCGTGAAGATGGCCGAGGGCGTCGAATGGGCCCTGCACTGCTGCCTGGACCTGTCCTGGGCGGGCGGGACCCCCGTCCCCGCCGCCCGCCTCGCCGCGCTGCACGGCCTGCCGGCCGCCTACCTCACCAAGCAGCTGCAGGCCCTCGGCCGGGCCGGCATCGTGCGCTCCACCCCCGGCCCGCGCGGCGGCTACCTGCTCGACCGGCCGCCGCACGCCGTGACCCTCATGGACGTCGTCGCGGCCGTCGACGGCGCCGACCCCGCGTTCCGCTGCACCGAGATCCGCGCGGGCGGCCCCCACACCACCCGCTGCGCCATCGACTCCGCCATGACCCGCGCCGACCTGGCCTGGCGCCGCGAACTGGCCGGCCGCACCCTCGCCGACCTCGACGCCGACGTGCGCCGCGCCGACCCCGACGCCCCCGCCGCCACCCGCGCCCGACTCACCTGACACCCGACACCCGACACGACCGGAAGGACGCTCGACCGTGCCCCACACCCTCGCCAACCCCGACGCGCTGCCCGACCCCACCGGCTACGGCTACAGCCACGTCGCCGCCACCACCGGCGACCTGGTGTTCGTCGCCGGCCAGTACGGCTGCGACGCCGACGGGCGCCTCGTGTCCGACGACTTCGCCGAACAGGTCGACCGCGCGTACGCCAACCTCGGCACCGCCCTGCGCGCGGTCGGCCTGGACTACCGCCACGTCGCCCGCCTGGGCACCTACGTCGTCGGCCACGACGCCGACCGGCTCACCGTGCTGCGGGACCACGCGCTCCGCATCTGGGGCGACCGGCCACCCGCGCAGACCCTGCTCGGCGTGGCCACGCTCGCCCTGCCCGGGATGCTGTTCGAGGTCGACGCCGTCGCGGTCCGCTGAGCGGGTGGCGCGTCGCCCCGCGCGACGCGCCACCCGCGGGTGCCGCCTACTCGCAGCGCGCCGCGGTCACACCCCAGTACAGCAACGTCGACGTGGACGCGGTGGTGCCCCAGTACCGCCACGTCGTGCCGAACGACGAGCGGCTGCCGACGTGACTGTAGGAGGTGTTGCCCGCGGTGAACGCCGCCGTGCCGCAGCGCAGGTCGAACGACGTCAGCGTGTCCTCCGCGGTGCGGGTGAGGTCCACCTGGGCGGTGGCGGTGCCGTCGGGGTTGCAGCGCACCGCGTAGGCGGAGTCGTAGACGGGGAACACCAGGCCGCCGTTGGCCCGGTAGGTGACGTGCCAGATCCGGTAGCTGCCGAGGCCGGCCATCGCCGAGCCGACGTAGTTGTGGAAGTAGGTGCCGACAGGCTCGAGGTAGCCGTTGCCGTTCGGCGCCCACTTGAGCGTTTCGATCGTGGTGGTCGACGTGCACGCCCCGGCGGGCGCGGCACCGGCGGTACCCGGTGACGACACGGCGAGCCCCAGCACCACCAGGGGTAACGCGAGCAACGCGACGATCCTGCGCATGACTCCTCCTCGGACGTCGTCGGCCGGCCCGGCGCGGACGGCCGCGGTGTCGGGCCGCCCCGGGCGGGGCGACTCCGTCCACCGCACGGAGGAGGTCGCGGCGGCCCCGCTGATACCGCGCACTAGGGTGGCCCGCCGTGGAACCGATCATCCCCGCCCCGGACCCGACCGACGCGCTGTCCTCCGTGCCCGCAGCCGGGGTCGGCCGCGGCCTGCCGCCCACCGGGAGGCTGAGGTTCTTCTTCGGGCCCATGGACTGCGGCAAGTCGACGCTGGCCCTGCAGATCGACCACAACCAGGCCCGCCAGGGCCGCCGCGGGCTGCTGCTGGTGCGCCACGACCGCTCCGGCACGCCCACCATCTCCAGCCGCATGGGCCTGGTCCGCCACGCGCTGGAGGTCCACGAGGAGATGGACCTGTGCGCGCTGGTGCGGGAGCACTGGTCGCGGGGCAGCCGGGTCGACTACGTCATCGTCGACGAGGCCCAGTTCCTCTCCGCCGAGCAGGTCGACCAGCTCGCCGAGCTCGCCGACGACGCCCACCTCGAGGTCTACTGCTTCGGCCTGGCCACCGACTTCCGCAGCTGCCTGTTCCCGGGTTCGCAGCGGCTGTTCGAGCTGGCCGACGAGCTCAACGCGATCCAGGTCGAGGTGCTGTGCTGGTGCGGGCGCCCGGGCCGGTTCAACGCCCGCGTCCACGACGGCGACGTGGTGCGCGCCGGGGACACCGTGCTGGTCGCCGACACGGTCGCCGCGGACACCGTGGAGGTCCGCTACCAGGTGCTGTGCCGCACGCACTACCGCACCGGCGACCTCGGCCCGCACACCGTGAACGGCCGGCAGCTCAGCCTCACCTGACCCGGCTGGACGTCCACCCTCCCGTCGTCCCACAATGGCAATCCCTGTTGCCGATCCCGGGACGACACGCATGAGCGACGCGGGCGACACCGCCGACGACCCGACCGACGAGGTGCTGGACAAGGTCGGCGAGCGGCTGCGCCACATCCGCACGAGCCGGGGCGCGACGCTGGCCGACCTGGCGGAGGCGACGGGGATCTCCAAGAGCACCCTGTCGCGCCTGGAGTCGGGGCAGCGGCGGCCGAGCCTGGAGCTGCTGCTGCCGATCGCGCGGGCGCACCGCGTGCCGCTGGACGAGCTGGTGGGCGCGCCGCCGGTGGGCGATCCGCGGATCAGGCCGGTGCCGGTGCGCCGCAACGGCATGACCGTGCTCCCGCTGACCCAGCAGCCGGGCGGCCTGCAGGCGTTCAAGATGATCATCCCCGATCGGGGCGAGCCGGATCCGCGCACGCACACCGGCTACGAGTGGCTCTACGTGCTGTCGGGGCGGCTGCGGCTGATCCTGGCCGACCACGACGTGGTGCTGGGGCCCGGCGAGGCGGCGGAGTTCGACACGCGGCTGCCGCACTGGTTCGGGCCGGCGGGTCCGGAGCCGGTGGAGATCCTGAGCCTGTTCGGCAAGCAGGGCGAGCAGATCCACATGCGCACCCGGCACAGGACGTGACGGGCGGGAACGGTCACACTGTGCGCATGAGGACTGCGTGCGCCGGGACCGTGTGCGTCACCGTGCGCGTCGGGACCGGTCGGGTGGGCGGGTGCGGGACGGGGCGTCGGTCGTGACGGGCGGGCGCAGTGCCGGGATCCTGCTGCACCGGGTGGTCGACGGCGGGCGGCAGGTGCTGCTGGGCCACATGGGCGGCCCGTTCTGGGCGCGGCGGGACGAGGGCGCGTGGTCGATCCCCAAGGGCGAGCCGGAGGACGGGGAGGACCTGGAGGCGACCGCCCGCCGGGAGTTCGCCGAGGAGCTGGGGCTGCCGGTGCCCGAGGGCGAGCTGGTGCCGTTGGGCGAGGTCCGGCAGTCCGGCGGCAAGGTCGTGACCGCGTGGGCCCTGGAGGGCGACCTGGACCCCGATCGGGTGGTTCCGGGGACGTTCACCCTGGAGTGGCCGCGAGGGTCCGGGACGGTGCGCGAGTTCCCCGAGGTGGACCGGGTGGCCTGGTTTCCTCTGGTCGAGGCGCGGGTAAAGCTGGTGAAGGCCCAACGGGAGCTGCTCGACCGACTCGCCGAAAAGCACTCTTTCGAGTGACACTGAAGTCATCGATCGGATAAAGCGTCCGATTGGACGTTTGGGTGCGGTCCGGACGGGTGATTCATCCTCATGTCCGCCACCGAGCACACTCGACCGGCCACCCAGCGTGGCGACCTCCCCCGAACTTCGTGAAATAACTTTGCGTAACCGTAACCATGACGGACGTCACTACCGGCGAGTTAAACCCGCCGTAACGTCGCCCTGCGTGGTCGGTCTAAGCTGTCGCAGCCGCACGACTTCTGCCAGGACTACTCCATCGGTGTGATGGAGTCGCCCGGTAGCTTGATAACGCGTCACGATCCGGCCGCGATTGCATCCCTTAGGAGGAAGCCTTCGTTGACGGGTGAAAGACGTCACTGTGGGCGACGATGACCGTGAAGCCGGGAACGAACGGAGCAGTCCGATCGTTGCACTCGGTGAGCAACAAGCCTGGGCCCCGGCCCTGAGCCGAGCGAAAGGACACCGCCATGGCCGACCGCGTTCTACGGGGTAGCCGGCTCGGAGCAGTCAGCTACGAGACCGACCGCAATCACGACCTCGCCCCGCGCCGGTCGGTGCGGTACGCCTGCCCCAAGGGCCACGACTTCGAGGTCCCGTTCTCCGACGACGCCGAGATCCCCCACACCTGGGAGTGCCGCCTGCACGGCCAGGAGTCGAAGATCATCGACGGCGCCGAGCCGGAGGCGAAGAAGGTCAAGCCGCCGCGCACGCACTGGGACATGCTCCTGGAGCGGCGCACGATCCCGGAGCTCGAAGAGCTGCTGGACGAGCGGCTGGAGGAGCTGAAGGGGCGGCGCACCCGCACCGCCTGACCGCGTCGACGTGCGAAGGGGCCCACCGGATCTCTCCGGTGGGCCCCTTCGGCGTGCGCGGGGGTCTAGCGGTTGCTGGGGGTCTTGGTCTTCTTGGGGGCGAGCAGGTCCCGCAGCTGGGTGCCGCGGCGGCGCAGGCCCCACTTGGTGACGCGGATGAGCGCTTCGCGGACGATGTCGCCGCTCATCTTCGACACGCCGATCTCACGCTCGGTGAACGTGATGGGCACCTCGACGACCCGGTAGCCGAGTTCGATGGTGCGCCAGGCGAGGTCGATCTGGAAGCAGTAGCCCGCGGAGGCGACGTTGTGGAGCTTGAGGTTGCGCAGCACGTCGGTGCGGTAGGCGCGGAAGCCCGCGGTGATGTCCTTGACCGACGCGCCGAGCGCGAGCCGCGAGTACAGGTTGGCGCCGCGGGAGAGGAACTCGCGCTTCTTGGGCCAGTTGACCACGGTGCCGCCGGGCACGTAGCGGGAGCCGATCACGAGGTCCGCGTCGTGCAGGGCGTCGAGCATGCGGGGCAGGTCCTCGGGGGCGTGGGAGCCGTCGGCGTCCATCTCCACGAGCACCTGGTAGCCGCGGTCGGTGCCCCAGCCGAAGCCGGCGATGTAGGCGGCGCCGAGGCCGGCTTTCTCCGTGCGGTGCAGCACGTGCACGCGGTCGTCGGCGGCGGCCATCTCGTCGGCCAGCTGTCCTGTGCCGTCGGGGCTGCCGTCGTCCACCACGAGGGCGTGCACGTCCGGCAGCGCGGTGTGCAGCCGCTGCACGATCTTCCCGATGTTGTCCCGCTCGTTGTAGGTCGGGATCACCACCAGCACCGGCCCGAGCTCGCGGTCAGGCTGCGCCTGCTGGTCCGCCATCCGTGTCCTCCTCGCCGACCCCCGCACCAGGGGTCGGACGCGTCCGTCGTCGTGTCACTGTCAAGGCGATCGCCACGGCCGTCAGGCCCAGAGCGGTCATCACCCACTCGGGCCATGCGCCGAGCCGGGTGGCCAGCGTAGCCTCCCCGCGCAGCGGGACCGTGGCCACCAGCGCGTCGGCGGTGAACAGGCCGGTCCGCTGGGTGACGGACCCGTCCGGCCGCACGATGGCGGACACGCCGCTCGTGGCGGACACGATCACGGATTTGCCGTGTTCGACGGCGCGGACGCGGGACATGGCCAGTTGCTGGTAGGTCATCTCGGTGTAGCCGAAGGTGGCGTTGTTGGTGGGGATGGCGATGAGGTTCGCGCCTTCGGTGATCGAGTCGCGGACGACGCCGTCGAACGCGACCTCGTAGCAGGTGTCGATGGCGACCTTGGCGGGGCCCATGGTGAAGCCCTCGGGGTCGGTGCCGGGTTGGAAGGTGCCGGCGCGGTCGACGGTGTCGGTGAAGATCCGGAAGAACTCGCGGTAGGGCATGGTCTCGCCGAAGGGCTGCAGCTGCCGCTTGGTGTAGGTGTCGGTGGGGCCGACGCCGGGTTCGTAGAGCACGACGGTGTTGCGGGGCAGCTTGTCGTCGGGGTCGATGACGACGGCGCCGACGGCGACGGGCACGCCGATGGCCTCGGTGGCGCGCTGGATCTGGTTGGCGGCGTCGACGTTGCGGAAGGGGTCGATGTCGGAGGAGTTCTCCGGCCAGATGACCAGGTCGGGTTGTTCGGCGCGGCCGGCGCGGACGTCCTCGGCCAGTTGCAGGGTGCGGGCGACGTGGTTGTCGAGCACGGCGCGGCGCTGGGCGTTGAAGTCGAGGCCGGCGCGGGGCACGTTGCCCTGGACCGCGGCGACGGTGGCGACGCCCTGGTCGGGGTCGGTGTGCACGAAGGTCGTGGCGGCGATGCCGGCGGCGAGGGGCAGCACGAGGGCGGGCGCGCCGACGCGCCAGTCGCGGACGAGGTGGGCGGCGCCGAGGCCGGTGAGGGCGACGGCGAACCCGATCAGGGGCGCGCCGCCGAGGGAGGCCAGCGGCAGGTACCAGCCTTCGGGTTGGCCGAAGGCGATCTTGCCCCAGGGGAAGCCGCCGAAGGGCACGACGGCGCGCAGGGCCTCGTCGGCGACCCACACCAGCGCCATCCACAGCGGCGCGCCGGGCAGCCGGGACACCACCGCCATGACCGCGGTGCCGACGGCGACGAGGACCGCGCACAGCAGGGCGAGCGGGAGCCAGGCGATGAGGCCGACGAACTCGCCGGTCCAGCGCAGCAGGGGCGCCATGAACGCCAGGCCCCACACCAGGCCGAGGCCGAACCCGGCGCGGGCGCGGCGGCCGTGCAGGAGCAGGCCGAGGACGGCGAACCCGACGGGCGCGAGCCACCAGGTCGTGCGCGGGGGGAAGCTGAGGAACACCGCGGCCCCGCCGACGGCGGCCAGCAGGGTCCGCAGCAGCGTGCCGCGCACGTCCCGGCGGCGGGCGGGGGGCGTGTCGGCGACGGGTTGATCCGGCGTCACGGGGGCTGCGACCACCGGTTCAGCCTACGAGCCGCCGGTCACGACCCCGCACCCGGTCGTGACCCGCCACCGCCGCGCCCACCCGTGCGGTACCGGTAGGCCAGGGGCGTGAGGTCCTCCCCCGCCACCTTCCACGGCTGCACGACCCTCATGCGGCCGCCGGTGGCGCGTGGCGGTGTGGTGCTCCGGTCCAGTGCGATGTCGCCGACGACGACGAGCATGGTGTGCGGGTACCGGTCGGCGTTGAGCCGGACCTCGTCGCGGGTGAGGACGACCTCTTCGCCGCTCGAGGTGGTGCCCTTGACCTCGACGTAGAGCCGTTCGCCGGGTCGGGTGGCGTCGAGGTCGTAGGACTCGGTCGCGCCGACGTCGAGGACGGTGAAGCCCTGTGCCTCCAGGTAGCGGCGGGCGCGGGCCACGGCGTGGGTCTCGATCGCGGTGCGGTCGGCTTGGCCGAGCCCGAAGCCCTGGCCGGTGCCGCGGCGGCCGGCGGCGCGTGCGGCGGACGCGACGGCGTCGGCGACTTCGGGCGCCTGCTCGTCTCCGGGTGGGGTGGGGGTTTCTTCCACCTCGTGCAGCCGTCCCAGCACGGAGACGAGGAACCGCAGGTCGGTGTCGAGGACGTCGTCGGTCGGGAGGGCGTCGCGTCGGTAGTCGAACGCCGCCACGGTGCCGTGCTCGTAGCCTCGTGCCCGTTTGCCTCGGCTGCCCTTGAGCGCGATCGCGGGCAGCAGGTCGGGTCGTCTGGCCAGTTCGCGGGCGAGCGCCGCGCGGGCACGGTCGGCGCCGGCGCGCAGTTCGGCGACGGGCCGGTCGACGGGCGAGGTGCCGTTCCAGGTGGTGGTGCCCTGCATGAGGGTGAGGTAGACGCTCTCGCCGCGGGCGTCGAACAGGTACACGACGTACCAGCCGTCGCGGGGTGTGGGTGAGCGGCTCGCGGAGTGCACGCGGGCCCGCAGCCACGCGGTCATCCGGTCGCGGACGAGTTCGCCGCGGCGCCGCATCGTGTCGGTGTACTCGTCGGTGAATTCCCGTTGGGCGTCGAGCACGCCCTGTAAGACCTCGAGCACCCCCGAAGCATCACACGGACGGGTGACCGTGTGGGCGGGGGTGACGTGTGGGGACGTGCGGGGTTGCCCCGGGATTGGGTCGTGGCCGGTGGGGGTAGGAAATCAGGGTTCCCACCGATGTCCGGTGGCGTGAGCGCGGGGAGGGTGGAGGCATGACCACGTTGACCAGACCTCAGGACCGGAAAGTGATCGCGGGTGTGTGTGCGGGGCTGGCGGCCCGGTACGGGTGGCGGGCGAGCACGGTGCGGTGGGTGTTCGTGCTGTCGTGCCTGTTGCCGGGGCCGCAGTTCCTGATCTACCTGGCGTTGTGGGTGATGATGCCGAAGCGCCCCTACTGACGGCTGTCGACGAGGGCCTGGATGCCGTCCAGGACGCGGTCCAGGCCGAAGGTGAACGCGTGGTCGCCGTCGTAGGCGGCGCCGTGGGTCTGGCCGGCGGCGGCGCCGACGCGGGCGGCGACGGGGAACCGCGCGGGGTCCAGGACGCGGGCGAGCAGCGGCGCGGCGGTCTGCCACCACTGGTCGTCGGTGAGGCCGGTGCGGTCGCGGGTGCGGTCGGCGTCGACGGTGACCTGGACGGCGGCGCGGACGTGGGCCAGGACGAGGGTGAGGACGGAGTCCATCTCCAGGTCGGACAGGCCGATGCCGTCGACGGCGCGCAGTTCGTAGTCGTACTTGGCGACGACGTGGGGTCCGAGGACGGCGCGGTTGGCGGGGACCTGCAGCAGCCAGGGGTGGCGCAGGTGCAGGTCGCGGTTGTCGCGGGCGATGCGGGCGAGCCGGCCGCGCCACCCGCCGGGCACGTCGGCGGGCCGGGGTGTCTCGCCGTGCACGGCGTCGACCATGGCGTCGAGGAGTTCGGCTTTGCCGGGGACGTGGGTGTAGAGGGACATGGTGCCGACGCCGAGGGCGTCGGCGACGCGGCGCATGGACAGCGCGGCGAGTCCTTCGGTGTCGGCGAGGTGGACGGCGGCGGTGACGATGCGGTCGACGTCGAGGTCCTTGCGGCCGCGGTGGGCGCCGGTGCGCCACAGCACCGCGAGGGTCCGGGCGGGGTCGGCGGCGGGTTCGGTGGCCACGCGCGTCACCCTACGGGTGGTGGGTGTCGGTGAGGGCGGCGCGGACGATGTCGAGGGCTTCGTCGCCGGTGAGGCCCTGGTCGCGGGCGGTGGCGGCGTAGGCGCGGGCGGCGCGCAGGACGCGTTCGCGGCCGCGTTGCCCGGCGGCGCTGACGACGGTGCCGGCGCGGCCGCGGGTTTCGATGAGGCCGGCTTCCTCGAGTTCGCGGTAGGCGCGGGCGACGGTGTTGACGGCGAGGCCGAGGTCGGCGGCCAGGGCCCGCACGGTGGGCAGGCGGGTGCCGACGGCCAGGTCGCGGTCGGTGATCGCGCGGGCGAACTGGGACCGCACCTGTTCGTAGGGCGGCACGGGCGAGGCCGGGTCGATGCTGATCACGCGTCGATAGTGGCAGAGGGCGGGGTGCGGGCGCGTGCGGGCGTGCGGTGACGTCGGGTCGCCGGTCGGGCACGGGGCGTGGCAGGGTGGTGGGTGTGTTCCGCGGACCGCTGCTGCCGACCGTGGCCCTGGCGTTGGTCACGGGTGTGGTCGTGGCGGTGGCGTTGTTCGCGCCGGGCCGTCACGTCACGGGCACCCCGACGCCGCACTGCGCGGCGTTGCAGGTGTTGTTGGACAGCGACGAGGAGATGCGGCGGGTGGCGGGCGAGCTGCGCGGTGACCGTCGGGTGCGGGAGGTGCGCGACGAGCGGACGCAGGCGGACAACCACGCCCGGTTGACCGCGCAGTTGCGGGCCTCGGGCCGGGACGACCTGGCGGACGCGGCGCGGGTGGAGGGGACGCCGGCGTCGTTGCGGGTGGTGGAGGCGTTCGGGGTGGACGCCGGGGAGTTGGCCGAGGAGCTGCGGCTGGAGCACCGGGTGAACCTGGTGGACGTGTGCGCGGACCCCGAGGCCGGCGACTGACGGAACGCTCACCCGGCGTGGTCACCGAGGGTGGTCACCCACCGTGGTCATTGGGGTTTCTCGGGTGCGACGACGGTGCCGCGGGCGCGGGTGACGACGACGGGCGGGTCGAGGACGTCGGCGGCGGAGGGGCCGCGGTCGGGGGCGCTGCGGCACACGACGCGGGCTTCGAAGTCGATCTCGCGGGAGCGGGTTCCGACGCGGACGAGGGTGGCGGTGGCCTCGATGACGTCGCCTGCCTGGACGGGTGCGAGGAACTCGACGGCGGAGTAGGCGGCGAAGAGCCCTTCGTCGCCGTCGGTGCGGATGAGCAGTTCGGTGGCGACGTCGCCGAACAGGCCGAGTCCGTAGGCGCCGTCGACGAGGTTGCCGCCGTAGTGGGCGTGGGAGTGGGGCACGTAGCGGCGGTGGGTGACGGTGAATCCCTCGGTGAGGCTCACGCGTTCTCCTTGCGGGCGTCGGTGGTCCGCGCGGTCGCGGTCGGGGCGGTGGTGGTTTTGGTCCGGATGGCGTGGGTGAGGTAGCTGGCGACCTCGCCGGGTGTGGTGCCGCGGCCGAAGACGCGGTCCACGCCCAGCTCGGCGGCCATGAGCGGGTCGAAGCGGGGTCCGCCGGCGATGAGCAGCGGTCGCCGCTCCCCCATGGCCTCGCGGAACGCGGCGGACATCTCGCGGGTGTTGAGGAGGTGGGCGTCGCGTTGGGTGACGACCTGGGAGACGAGGACGGCGTCGGCTTTCTCGGCGCGGGCGCGGCGGACGAGTTCGGGCACGGAGACCTGCGCGCCGAGGTTCACGACCTTGAGCTCGCGGTAGTACTCGAGGCCTTTCTCGCCGGCGAAGCCCTTGATGTTGAGGATGGCGTCGATGCCGACGGTGTGGGCGTCGGTGCCGATGCAGGCGCCGACGACGACGAGTTTGCGGCGCAGGAGCTTCTTGAGGGCGGTGTTGATCTCGGCGGGGGTCAGCAGCGGGTACTCGCGTTCGACGACGCGCACGTCGTCGAGGTCGACGATGTGGCGGACGGAGCCGTAGACGACGAAGAAGGTGAAGTCGTCGCCGACGGGGTGGGAGTGCACGACCATGGCAGGGTCGATGCCCATCTTGTTCGCGAGTTGTTGCGCGGCGCCGTCGGCGTGGGGGCCGGCGGGGAGGGGCAGGGTGAACGAGGTCTGCACCATGCCGTCGCCGGTGGTGTCGCCGTAGGGGCGGACGTGGCGCTTCACGGGTGTGCCTCCAGCAGGTCCGCGGCCGGGTTGTGGTAGTCGTCGGCCTTGGACACGACGCCGTCGGCGCCCTTGCCGCCGTCGGCGGGGCGTTTCATGAGGCCGAAGGTGCCGTCGGCGATGGCGTCGAGCAGGCCGTCGTCGACGATGCGGGCGAGCAGGTCGACGGCGTCGCCGAGGACCTGGTGGGCGCGTTTGACGATGAGTCCGTCGGGGGCGGGCCGGAAGTCCTCGCGCAGTCCGCCGGCGGCGTCGAGGACGTAGCGGACGTTGCGCAGGGCGAGGTCGCGGTCGGACAGGAACGGGGTGACGACGGCTTCGGTCATCATGCCGACGAGCAGGATGGACTGGCCGGTGAGCAGGCCGGCGAGGTTGAAGAACCCGTCGAGCAGGTAGCCGTGGAACACGTCGCCGGTCATGTGCTTGGTGGGCGGCATCCACTTCAGCGGCGCGTCGGGGAACAGTTCGCGGGCCAGCAGGGCGTGGGCGAGTTCGAGGCGGAACGACTCGGGCACGGCGGGGTTGATCTCGAAGGCGTGGCCGAGGCCGAGGAGGTGGTCGGGCAGGCCTGCTTCGTGGGCGAAGTGCTCGTTGAGCAGCTGGGACACGGTGACGGTGTGCGCGGCGTCGACGGCGTCGGCGGTGGTGAGGTAGTTGTCCTCGCCGGTGTTGATGACGATGCCGGCGCGGGCGTGGACCTGGCGGGAGAACCGCTGGTCGACGAAGGTGCGGATCGGGTTGATGTCGCGGAACAGGATGCCGTACATGGAGTCGTTGAGCATCATGTCGAGGCGTTGCAGGCCGGCGAGGACGGCGATCTCGGGCATGCACAGCCCGGAGGCGTAGTTGGTGAGCCGCACGTACCGGCCGACCTCGTGGGACACCTCGTCCAGGGCCGCGCGCATGATGCGGAAGTTCTCCTGGGTGGCGTAGGTGCCGGCGAAGCCGTGGTGGGTGGCGCCTTCGGGGACGTAGTCGAGCAGGGACTGGCCGGTGGAGCGGATGACGGCGATGATGTCGGCGCCGGCGCGGGCGGCGTTGCGGGCCTGCACGACGTCCTCGTCGATGTCGCCGGTGGCGACGATGAGGTAGATCCAGGGGCGTCGGGGCGGGTCGCCGAGTTTGGCGACGAGCTTGTCGCGTTGGGCGCGGTTGCGGTCGACGGTGCGCAGGCCCTTGGTGACGGCGGCGGTGGCGGCTTTGCGCGCGCGTTCCCGGTCGCGGCCGGTGGGGAGGGTGTAGCGGACCTGTCCGGCGGCGGTGGCCTCGGCCAGGTCGGTGAGGGTGGCGAGGTCGTGCTCGCGCAGGGCGTGGAAGACGGGCAGCGTGACGCCGTGTTCGAGGCCGCAGTGCTCGCGGACGGTGTCGACGACGCGGTTGACCCAGGGGACGTCGCCGGCGCGGTGGGTGGTGTCGGCGCCGGTGATGCCGGCCAGGCGGAGCGTGGCGCGCTCGACCGCCACCGTGGTGTGGGCCCGGGCGAGGGCCACCACCGGTTCGGCGGCGCGGGCGGCGAGTTCGCGCGCCGTGGCGACCACCTTCGGGTCGAGGTCGAGCAACGCCATCTGCTTCACTCCTGTTCTTCGGGGTCGGTCAGCCGATGTGCGGATCGGTGGCCCGCGGGAGCGGTTGCCCGGTGGTGGCGGGGGCGCGTCGCCTCGTCCCGCGGGCCGGCTCGAGGATCCCGTCGAGCCCGTCGCGGTCGCAGCGGACCGAGGGGAAGACCGTCACCTCACGCCTCCCGGTCGTAGACGGTGCGGCCGCGCAGGACGGTGCGCAGGCACGTGGGCGCGGGGCCGTCGAGGGCGGGCAGGGCGGGGACGCGGGAGCGCGGGTCGGTGGACCAGCGCTGCACGCGGCTGTCGGGGGCGGCGACCTCCAGCTCCCCCGCCTCCCACACGGCGTAGGTGGCGGGCGCGCCGGGTTGCAGGGTGCCGGTGACGCCGTCGTCGACGCCGGCGGCGCGCCAGCCGCCGCGGGTGTGGGCGTTGAACGCGGCCCGCGGGGAGAGGCCGTGGCCGTCGGTGCGGTGGTGGACGGCGGCCTTGATCGCGGCCCACGGGTCGACGGCGGTGACGGGGGCGTCGGAGCCCAGGGCGAGGATCATGCCGGCGGCGGCGAGGCGGGAGAACGGGTTGAGCGCGGTGCCCCGTTCGACGCCGAGCCGTCGGGCGTACATGCCGTCGGTTCCGCCCCATTCGTGGTCGAACAGGGGTTGCACGGAGGCGACGACGCCCCAGGAGGCCAGCCGCGCGGCCTGCTCGCCGGTGATCATCTCCAGGTGTTCGAGGCGGTGCCGGCGGGCGGCGAGGGCCGGGGCGCCGACGATCGCGGCGGCCCGGGCGAAGCCGTCGACGACGGTGGCGACGGCGGCGTCGCCGATGACGTGGAACCCGCCCTGCAGGCCGGCGCGGGTGCAGGCGACGAGGTGTTCGGCGACGGCGTCGGCGTCGAGGTAGAGGGCGCCGGTGGTGTCGGCGTCGGCGTAGGGCTCGCACAGCGCGGCGGTGCGGGAGCCCAGGGCGCCGTCGACGAACAGGTCGCCGGCCAGGCCGCGCACGGGCAGGTCGACCGGGTCGAGGCCGCCCCAGTAGCCGGCGACGTCGAGCAGGTCGGTGGCGAGCAGGTCGGCGAGGTCGTCGCGGCCGGAGATGTCGGGTCCGGCGCATTCGTGCACCGACGCGATGCCGCGTGACGCGGCATGCTGAAGGAATGCCCGTTGGGCGGCGCGGCGCCGGTCGACGGGGATGGCGTCCTTCGCGGCCCGGCGCACGTGGTGGTGCGCGGCGCGCGAGAGGGGCCCGTCGGGGTGCCAGCCGTCGGCGCCGCGGGCGTCGGGGGCGAGGTCGAGCAGCGCGGTGGAGGCCAGCGCGGAGTGCACGTCGATGCGGGACAGGTAGACCCGGGCGCCGCGGGCGGCGTCGTCGAGTTCGGCCCGGGTCGGCGGCCGGTTCTCCGGCCAGCGGGTCTCGTCCCAGCCGTGCCCCCAGACCAGGGGGCCGTCGGCGGCGCGCACGGCGTCGAGCAGCTCGGTCAGCGACCGGCAGCCGGTGAGGTCCAGGCCGGTGAGCAGCAGCCCGGCGGAGGTGGCGTGCACGTGGGCGTCGACGAACGCCGGGGCGACGAACGCGCCGTCCAGGTCGACGACCTCGGCGTCGGGGTGCAGGGCGCGGCCCGCGCCGTCCTGGCCGAGCCACACCACGGTGCCGTCGGTGATCGCCATCGCGGTGGCGTCGGGAGCGGTCGGGGAGTGGATGCGCCCGCCCACGAGCAGGCGCGTCGACGGGTGCGTCGACGCCGGGTCGCCGTTCACTGTAGTCACGCCTGCCGAGTCTGCCGGTGCTCGAACAGGGCCCGCACGGCAGGTTCGCCGCGCAGCAGGTCCAGGGCGAACGCGGCGTGACCCGGCACGTAGCCGTTGCCGACGAGCATCTCCACGTCGGCGGCGAGCCCTTCGGCGCCCAGCGCGGCGGCGGGGAACGACGTGGCCATGGAGAAGAACACCACGGTGCCGCCGTCGGCGGTGGCCAGGATCGCGCCGTGCTCGCAGCCGGGCACGTCCACGCACACCACGGTCACGTCCACGCGGTCGCCGACCGCCTCGGCCACCGCGACGGGGTCGCGGGCGTCGGCGACGACCACCCGGTCGGCCAGGCCCGCGGCGCGCACGGCGTCGGCCTCGCCCGCGGTCGGCACCAGGGCGACGAGCAGGGACGCGCCGGCGCGGCGGGCGGCGGCCAGCGACAGCGACCCCGACTTGCCGCCGCCGCCCAGGACCAGCACCGACGGCGCGTCCCGGCGGCGCACGACCCGGTCGGTCAACGCGGGCGCGCCGCACACGTCCAGCACCGACAGGGCCAGCGGTTCGGGCAGGTCGTCGGGCAGCACGGCGGCGATGGAGCGGCCGAACAGCACCGCGGTGCCCTCGCACGGCGCCTGCTCGTCGGCGCCGTCCCACGCGGCGAGGCCGTCGGTGATGCGCAGCGGCGTGAGGGTGAGCGACACCAGGGTCGCGATCCGGTCGTCCACGCGCAGGCCCAGCGGCGAGTCGGGGCCGACCTCGCGGACCGTGCCCAGCAGCATGCCGCCCGATCCGGTGACGGGGTTCTGCATCTTGCCGCGGTCGGCGACGATGTCCAGCACGGCGCGGCGGACGCCGTCGACGCCGTGCCGCTCGCGCAGCTGCCGGTAGGAGGCGGCGTCGAGGTTGAGCCGGGTGACGTCGACGAGGACCTCGTCGAGCCCGCACACGGGGGTGGCGTCCAGCCGGAGGGCCTGCTGCGGCAGCACCCCGGCGGGTTCGAGGACGCGGTGCAGCCCGTACGGCGACGTCATGGAAATCCTCCGGTCGACAGGCGTCTGGACCGGGATATCTTCACGTGAACGGGCGAGATTCCGCAAGGGACACGCTCCGGGGGTGGTGCTGGGCCGAACACGACCGTGCCCGGCCCCAGGGTGGGATCCCCCTGGGGCCGGGCAACCGGACGACGGACAGGC
>NZ_JBEOVG010000101.1:0-31099 GCF_040295345.1 Actinosynnema sp. NPDC002837 | reverse complement strand
CAAGCCACACCCACGGCAGATGACTGAAAGCCACACCCGACACCCCTGGGCCTCCGGACCCTACGACTGGCCCGAACCGACCCAGGAAAGAAGGTAGGGATGGCTGACGGCGTGGCGGGTCGTCGCGGTGGTGCCGGTGAGCGGCGGTGCCGGGTGCGATGCCGCGCTGTCAGGTACCGTCACTCAGCGTGCTCGGGGAGGCTCGCCGTGGACCGGGTGATCTCCAGGTCCGCCGGTCACGGGTTTGACCTTGACACGGTGACAAGGTGTCCACTGGGCGCAGGAGGTGGTCCCGATTCCTACGACAAGTGGAACCCCGCAGCACGCCCGGGTGGCCGCCGCCCTGAGCGCCGACGACTCGTCGGTCCGGCTCCAGGCGGCCCTGGCGGTCGGCTCGAACCCCGACCCCGCTCACTTGGAGGCGCTGGTCGAGCGGTGCGCGGTCGAGCCGGACTTCTTCGTGCGGGACATGCTGTCCTGGGCGTTGACCCGCCTGCCGCCGGAGCTCACCCTGCCCCGGATCCGCCGGGAACTCGACTCCGAGCGGACCCGGGCCCGCAGCCAGGCGTTGCACACGCTCTCCAAGATCGGCGACAAGAGCGCGTGGGCGTGGATCACGCGCGACATGCTGCGCGACGCCGACGACGAGGTCGCGCGGACCGCGTGGCGCGTCGCGGTCGCCCTCGTGCCGGAGGACGGGAAGGCCGACCTGGTCGACGAGCTGGTCACGCAGCTCGGTCGCGGTGACCGCGACGTGCGGCTGAGCCTGAGCCGGGCCCTGGTCGACCTCGGCGACGTGATCACGCCCGCCCTGGGGGAGGCGGCGACGAGCCCCGACCCGGCGGTGGCCGCGCACGCCCGTGCCACCGAGCTGCTCCGGCAGGACCCGGACGCCGGTTTCGACGCGGCCGTCGAGGAGGCGAAGCGGGTCGTGTCGCTCGGTCCGGAACGAGCTGCTGGAGCGGGTGTCGAGCCGGAAGGGCCGGCCGAGCCGGGGGAGTCGGCCGGTGCCATGGAGGCCGTGGCGGTGGAGGCCGGGGCGGTGGAGGCCGGGGCGGTGGAGGCCGGGGCCGTCGAGTCGATCGAGGCCCCGGAGGTTCCGGAGAGCACGGCTTGCTGATCGGCGACGTGGCCCGGCATTCCGGGGTGAGCACCCGGATGCTCCGGCACTACGACGCCCTCGGCTTGGTGCGACCGAGCGGCCGCACGGTCGGCGGCTACCGCGAGTACTCCGCCGAGGACATCCGCCGGATCTTCCACGTGGAGGGCCTGCGGTCCCTCGGGCTCACGCTCAAGCAGATCAGGCGTGCGCTCGACGACCCGGCGTTCACGCCGACCGCCCTGGTCGGCGACCTCATCCGGTGGACGGAAGAACGCCTGGAGCGCGACCAGGAGCTGCTCGAACGGCTCCGCGCGATCGACGCGTCGGCGCCCGCGGGCTGGCAGGGCGTCCTGCGCGTCGTCGAGCTCATGCAGGGTCTCGACTCGACCAGCGCCGCGCGCCGGCAGCAGGCCGTCCTGGCCCGGCCGGACGGTGCGCCCGTGCCCGCGGAGCTGCTGGCCGGTGCGGTCCTGACCGAAGCCGACGCCAACGTGGCGGGCGCCCTGCGCTGGGCGCTCGCCCGGTCGGGCGGCGACGGCATGGCGACGTTGGCCGCCGGGGCGCGCTCGGCGGACGTGGACGTCCGGCGGCGCGCGGTGCTGACGATCGCCGAGCTGCCGGAGGCGCCCGGTGCGACCGCGGTGCTCGCGGACGCGCTCGGCGACCCGGACGCGACGGTGCGCGGGCACGCAGCCCTGGCACTGGGCAGGCGTGGCGTGACGGCGGCCGTGCCGACCCTCGTCGGCATGGTGGTCGAGGGCGTCAACGACGTCGACGCGGCGGAGGTCCTGGGAACGCTGTCCCGGGACGCGGGGTGCGCGGACCGGATCATGACCGCGCTGGTCGACGAGCTGGCCGCGCCCACCGCGGACTCCGCGATCCGGATCCGCCTGACCCAGGCGCTGGTCGAGCTGTCGGGCACCGGCGCGCGGGAAGTCCTGCGCCGACTGGCCCACGACGACGACCGCGCGGTCGCCCTCGTCGCCACGGCGTTCGTCGGCGTTCTCGAAGGGCGGTCCGCCGAAGCCGGCGACGACGATTGACCGGGCCCGTTCAGTCGCGGACACCGTTCATTCCGCGCGGGAACGGTGCGCCGACCCCCGGGTGGGACTCGATCAGCCGAAATAACCGTCGAACATGATCCGGCTGATTTCCGTGGTGGTTTCCAGGCCCACGTTGTAGCCGTCCTGGACCACCTGCGTGTTGTTCATGATGGCCAGGGTGTAGCGCTCGTCCGGGCCGACGAAGCCGACCGAGTTCATCAGCCACGAACCGTCGTCGTTGTCGTCGGACCAGCCGTTCTTGTTGCCCGGTCGGGCGGCGGCTCCGGCTCCCCAGACACCCCACTGCTGGTTCACGTCGACCGAGCGCATCTCGTTGACGATGTAGTCGCGGTGGGCGGCGGGGAGCTTCGTCAGCACGTAGTTGATCAGCCGGTCGAGGTCGTCGGCCGTGGTGAGGATCCAGCCCCAGTGGTGCGGGTGCTGGTCGGTGAACCGCATGTCGGTCATCCCGTAGGACGGGAAGCGGGCCGCGAACTCCTGCTCGCCGCCGTAACGGGTCCACAGCGTGTGCGCCGCGTTGTCGTCGCTGGAGTTCAGCATGCGGTGCATCAGGTCGCGGTCCTCCGCCGTCAGGCGGACGGCGCCGGAGTCGTTGCGCAGCAGCAGGTCGACGACCATCGCGAGCTTGGGCGTGGAACAGGCCCAGACGAGCGTGTCCGAGTGGACGTTGCGCCAGACGGCGCCGGTCTTCCGGTCCCGCACGACGATTCCGGCGAAACCGGGACGGCTTTCCGCGTAGGCGCTCGCCCGGCGGATCCTGTTCAGCAGCGTCCAGTCGAAGTGGGTCTTGGTGGCGACCGGGCGGGCGCGAGCCGTGATGTCGGCGGCGGCGGGAGGCGCGGCACTGGCCGCCGGAGCGGCCAACGGCGTGAAGCCGGCAGCCACGACCAGCGCGGTCGCGATCATTCGTTGGTTCATCGCCCTCATGTCGACGGAAGGTAGCAGGGGTGCCGGGCGTGCTGCCTGGGAAGGCGGGTGACCATCGTCATGATCACAAAACAAGACCGAGGACAACCTTCTTGCCCCCCGCCGGACGTCGTCGCCGAAAAGGACGTTCTTCAGCGCGCGAGCCGTTGTCGCGATGTCCACCCCTTTCCACCGGATGGTCAGCGCGACAGCGGTGCCCGTACCCGGAAGTCCGCGACGGCGGCGGTCAGGAACAGCGCGGTGACGGCGGCCAGGGCGAGCATCAGGCCGTCCGGCGGCAGGAGGTCCAGCGCGGCGCTGCCGATCAGCGGGCCGACGAGGCTGCCCAGCGCCCACAGCACGGTGGCGCCCGCGTTGGCGTCGACGAGTCCGTCATCGGTGAAGTCCTGGCCGATGCGCACCAACCCGAGCGTGTAGACGCCACCCGCCGCGGCGCCCAGCACCACCAGCGCCGGCCACATCAGCACCGACACCTCCAGCAGCAGGGGCATGCCCAGCGCCAGCAGCAGCACGACCACCGCGCACCCGACGTGCAGCCGGCGGCGGTCGACGTGGTCGGCCCACCAGCCCAACGGCACCTGGAGCAGCGCGTCGCCCGCGAACACCGCGCCCACCATGAGGACGGCGATCGCCTCGGTGTGCCCGTGCGCCAAGCCGTAGAGCGGCAGCAGCGCCAGCACCGCGCTGTCGAAGAACGAGAACATCAGCACCGCGAGCGCGATGGTCGGCGCCGACCGCGCGAACGTCAGGGACGCGGCCGGCCGGCCTGCCTTGAACCCGTCGATCCGGCACGAGCTGGCGGCCAGCAGGGCGATCCCGGGCACGTGCGTCAGCACGGCGACCAGCAGCGACCACTGGGCGGCCGAGCCGAACAGGGCCAGCAACCCGGGGCCGGACACCTGGCACAGCGTGAACACCGAGGTGTAGACGGCGATCCAGCGCCCGCGCGTGGCCTCCGGGGTGATGGCGTTGATCCAGGTCTCGCCGAGCACCAGCAGCAGCCCGGCGAACACGCCGACGGCGAACCGGAGCACCAGCCACACCGGGACGCTGTCGGTCACCGCGAGCAGCCCGGTGGTCGCCGCCGAACCGAGCATCCCGAGGATCAGCAGCGGCTTGATCCGCCACCGCCACGTCAGCGGGCCGAGGCACAGCACGGCGGCGAGGATGCCGACGGCGGGCAGCGCGGCGGCCGTCCCGATCAACGCGCCCGACGCGCCGCCGCCGCTGAGCCGCAACGACACCAGCGGCACGGTCAGGCCGGTGACGAGGCCGACCACCGCGACCGTGCAGATCGCGGCGACCGGCTCCCAGCGCCTGCTCAGCACGGACTGCCCCGCCGCGCGACCAGGTGCTGGTGGATGTCGCGCTGCGGCAGGGTCGCGCCCGGCACCCGGACGCCGTCCACGTACAGACAGGACGCCGCCGGCCCGCGCCCGCCGTAGGGGAGGTACCCCTTCTCCGTCAGGTGCAGGTCGGTGTCCCACAGGATCGAGTCCGCGTCGTGCCACGGCGAGTCGAGCAGTGACTTCACGTAAGGGCTGTCGCCGAACACCGAGACGTACATGGCGTTGGCGGCGTACCGCTGGTCCTCGAAGTACCGCCGCAGCTCCGCGTCGTCGTCGTAAGGCTGGAGGAAGAACACCGGTGCGAAGAACTCGCGGAAGTTGCCGCCCAGCGCCAGGTCCTTCTCGAACGCGGTGGGCCTGATCATCCCGCTGGCCGGGTTGACCTCGCCGCCGTAGAGCCAGAACGCGCGGTCGTCGCGGAACCGGCGGACCATCTTCACGGCGTGGTCGGGGTCGGTGTTCGGCCCCACCACGTTCTCCGGGTCGGAGTACGGGCCGACGCGGTGCTCCAGTTCCCGCAGCCGCGCCAACAGGGTCTCGCGGAACTCCGCCAGGCGGGCGCGGTGGACCAGGATCGAGTTGGGGCCGGCGCAGTCCTGCCCCTGGTTGTACAGCACCACCCGCAGCGCGCCGGCGACGGCGAGGTCGACGTCGGCCGTCTCGGTCACCACGAGCGGATTGTGGCCGGAACCGTTGAGGATGAACAAGGTCCGGCGCGGGAACGACCTGCGGACCTTCGCCGCGTTCTCGGGCGTGCCGGTGAACACCACCGCGTCCGTGCGGTGCGCCCGCCCCGCGACGAACTCCTCCTTGTCGTCGTAGGACACGTGCAGTTCCGGGAAGTGCGCGGGCAGGTCGAGCACGTCCGCCAACGCCCGGTAGTGCGGGTGCATGGCCGTCGGCGGGCGCAGCGCGGTGTCCTCGGCCATGAACGACGGCACGACGCCGAAGCACACCGTGGCGTACAGGGGCTGGTTCAACGGCAGGAACGTGGTCACCGCGTCCACTTTCCCGGTGAAGTGCTCCCGGTTGAGGTGCAGGTTCTCCAGCAGGTCGACCGATCGCTCGATCTCGTCGAGCGCCACGTTCGCGCACTGGTAGCCGGACAGGCTGTGCACGACCTCCGCAGAGCGCTCTCGCAGGGTCGTGGCGAAGGCGCGCGCTCGCTCCTGCACAGCGGGGAAGTCCACCAGGGCCGGGCGGACTGCGGATCGGGTCACTGCGAACCACCTTCGGAACGGTCGGACGGGGGAACGGGGAGGGACAGCGCGTCGCGGACCAGGGCGAGCGAGCGCCGGGCGCCGGTGATCCGCAGCCAGGTGGCCAGCCGCGGGCCGTGCGGCCGGCCGAGCAGGGCCAGGTACAGCGCCCGGTAGGCGTAGGGACGGCCTTCGAGCGCCTTGTGCAGCAGCACGCCGGGATCGGCGTGCGGCGCCGACTCCAGGGCGTCGGCGAGGCGGCGGAGCACGGTGGTCGCGGCGGTGTCGAGGACGACCGGCTCGGGAGCGGGTCGGGCGTGCAGGTGGAAACGCCACGCCCGCATCACCAGGTCCGGTTCCGGGCGGCGGTCCGGCGGGAAGACCCGCTCGACGAACGCCACCGCGCCGGCGTGGTCGACCGGCGCGCAAGCGGCCAGGACCCGCACCAGGGAGCCGAACCGCGGCCCCTGCGGCTCGGTCGTCGCGCCGATCCGGCGCAGCCGCAGCCGGGCGCCCGCCCCTCGGTGCGGTCGGCGGGCGAGACGCGCTTCGTCGTGCACCGCGTCGTTGACGCGCGGCACGGACGCCAGGTCGAACCGGCGTGGTCGGCGCGGCCTCCGGTAGAGCAGCATCCGCAGGCCCTCGCGGGTGAGGCAGTCGATCGCGTCGCCGAGGGCGAAGCCGTTGCCGACGGTCTTCGAGATCTTCCGGCCCCGTTCGTCGACGAACAGCCCGTACTCGAAGAGCACCGGCGGTTCGCGGCGCAGCCGGCGGAACACCTGCCGCACGACGCGCGCCGAGTCCGCCAGGTCCTGCCCGTGCATCTCGTAGGCGACGTCGCCGCTGAGCAGGCGCAGCGCCCAGTCGGCCTTCCACTGGAACTTGCAGTGGCCGCCGAGCGCCGACACGGTCACGGGCTCGCCGATCGGCTCGCCGACGTAGTACTCGTGCGGTTCGAGGCCGTGGTCCAACCCCGGCCGCTGGATGATCACGTCCTTCGGGATCTCGTAGGTGATCGTGCCCAGCCGGTGGTCGACGTCCAGCACGCGCGTGTGCTCGATCACCCGGCCGGTGATCGGGGACAACGGCATCACGATGCTGTAGGACTTGCGCCGCAGGGCTCCCACCGAACGGCCGACCAGGGCGTTGACCTCCGTGAAGTCCGCCAGGAAGGCGCGGATGGTCGAGTCGTGGCGACCCGAGCGGTAGAGGTCGGAGCTGCGCACGACCTCGCAGTCGACCTCCAGCAGGTCGAGCACCCGGCGCAGCCGGTCGACCATGCCCTCGGCGAGGCTGGCCGCCCGGCCCCACGGGTCCGGCACCTGGTGCAACGGCATGCCGAGGTGGGCCGCCAACGCGTCGCGGTCGGGGACGGTGTCCGGCACCTTGCGCAGGGCGTCCACGTCGTCGGCGACCACGACGAGCCGGGTGCTCCGCCCGGTCGTCTCCTCGAACGACCGCCGGACGAAGGACGTGCGGACGACCTCGCTCACCGTGCCGATGTGCGGGAGGCCCGAAGGGCCGAAGCCCGCGCCGAACACCACCGGCCCGGCGTCCTGCCCGCGTCGTTCGAGCAGCGCGGCTATCCGGCCTGACTCGACCGCGCACCAGTCGTGTGCCACGCGGTCCAGCCGAACTGACATGGTTCTCCCCCGGGGTGCGGACGCCGGACCCCCGCCCGGCCGTCACTTCTCGACCAGGGAAGTCTCGACAACGCCTCTGGACGAGGTCTGGACGGCGAATGGACACGGAGTCCTCACCGCAACGGCGACCACGTCGACGCCCGGGTCACGCCTGGCTGCGGGCGCTGCCCAACCCGGCTCGGGCGCGGTCCTGCTCGTCCTGGTCGCCGGTCTCGGTCGCGATCCGCAGGGCGTCGGCGTGCGCGACGAGGGCCTCGTCCGGCCGACCCGCCGCCCGCAGGGTCTCGCCGAGCCCGTTGAGGGCGCTCGCCTCCCCGTAGCGGTGGCCGATGTCGCGGAACGTCTCCAGTGCGGAGGTGTGGCAGCGGTGGGCCTGGGACCAGTCGCCGAGCCGCGTGTGCACGGCGCCCAGGTTGCTCAACGTCACCGCCACGCCGTAGCTGTGGTGCAGGCGCTGGAACAGCTCCCGGGCCTCGTCGAGGTGCCGGACGGCGTCCGGGTAGCGCCGCAGGCTCGCGCACACGTCGCCGAGGTTGGACAGCGCGCTGGCCTGGCCGCTCGCGTCGTCGAGCCGGCGGAACAGGTCGAGCGCGCGCTCCAGGCACTCGGCGGCGAGGGAGTGGTGACCGGGGCGGTTGTACGCGTTGCCCAGGTTGAGCAGCGCCGCCGCCTCCCCGTGGCGGTTGCCCAGCCGTCGGTGCACGGCCAGCGCCTCCTGCTGGAGCGACACCGCCTCGTCGTACTCGCCGAGCCGTTCCTGGACGATGCCGAGGTTCGACAACGCGCGCGGCACGCCGTGCTGCCCGCCGGTGCGCCGGTGCAGCGCGATCGCCTCCCGCAGGTGGCCGACCGCCTGGTCGTAGTCGCCGAGGATCCGGCGCAACGCGCCCAGGTTGGTCAGCGCCGCGGCGAGCAGGTCGTCCCGGCCCGCCCGGCGGGCGGCGCGCAACGCGCACCCGTAGACGGTCGACGCGTCCGCGTAGTGGCCGCTTTCCAGGTACCGGTACAGCGTGTTCGCCAGGTCGACCACGTAGCGCAGCCGGTCGTCGCGTTCGGCGGCACGGCACAGCGCGACGAGCGTGGACCGCTCGGCGTCCAGCCAGGCGCGTGCGGCGTCGGTGCCGGCGAACGCGGGCGGTGGCGTCACGGGGGAGTCGGGTCGGTGCGGGCGGTCGACCGGGTAGAGCAGGTCCATCGCCTCGGCCGCGGCGGCCAGGTGGTGGGCGAGCAGCCGGTCGACGGCGGCCGACCGCTCCGGCCCCGGGTCGTGCTCGTCCGCCAGCTCCTCGGCGTAGGCGCGCAGGAGGTCGTGGACGACGAACCGGTCGCCGGGCACGCGCCGCACGAGGCTGTTGCGCGCCAAGGCGTCCAGGGACAGGCGGGCCTCCAGCTGGTCGGTCCCGGTGAGCGCGGCGAGCGCGAACGGCGTCACGTCCGGACCGGGGTGCAGGCCCAGCCGCCGGAACGCCCGCGCCACCTCGGGCCGCAACTGCGCGTACGACCAGGAGAAGACGGTGCGCACGGCGGCGCGGGCGTCGTCACCCGTGTCGAGCACGCGCAGCCGTTGGCGCCGGTCGGCCAGCTCGCCGGTCAGCTCCGCCAGCGTGGACCCGGGCCGTGACGCGGCCAACTCGGCGGCGATGCGCAGCGCCAGCGGCAACCGACCGCACCGCCGCGCCAGGTCCGCCGCGGCTTCGGGTTCCCGGCGCACCCGCTCGCCGATCAGGGCGCGCAGCAGGGCCAGCGAGTCCGGCGTCGGCAGCTGGTCGACGTCGAGCCGGTGGGCGCCGTGCAGCGCGACCAGGCCCGCCAGGCTGCTGCGGCTGGTCACCACGACCAGGCAGCTCGGCGTGCCGGGCAGCAGCGACCGCACCTGCTCGACCGACGAGGCGTTGTCGAGCACGACCAGCACCCGCCGGTCCGCGAGTTCGGCGCGGTACCGCGCGGCCCGCTGGTCGGGGTCGACCGGCACGTCCGTGCCGGTGACGCCGAGGCCGTCGAGCAGGTGCGCCAGCGCGTCCTCCGCCGCCATCGGCGACCGCGGGTCGTAGCCGCGCAGGTCCACGTGCAGCTGCCCGTCGGGGAACTGCGAGCGGACCCGGTGGGCCCAGTGCAGCGCGAGTGCCGTCTTGCCGACGCCGGCGGCGCCGCACACGACGACGATGGGCACCCCGGTGCGCTCGGAGGTGAGCACCCGGCCGAGTTCGGCGAGTTCCGCCTGCCGGCCGGTGAAGCCGTGCACGTCCCCGGGCAGCTGGTTCACGCCGGAGGACGCGAGCGCGGGTTCCGCCGGTGCGGTGGCGTCGTCGCCGGAGGTCTCTTCGAGCGCGTTGAGGTAGGCGGCGGTCAGCTCGGGGCCGGGGCCGACGCCGAGTTCCTCCGTGAGACGCCGCCGCATCCCGTGGTAGGTGTCGAACGCGAGGTCCCGTTGGCCGGCCGCAGTGTACGCGCGGATGAGCAACGCGTGCATCGTCTCGTCGAGCCCGTGCGCCGCGACGTGCTCCACCAGCCCGGGCAGCACGTCGCGCGCCGCACCGACGGCGGTCATCAGCTCGGCGTGCCGGGCCAGCGCCGCCCGGCGTTCCCCCGCCAGCGCGACGACGCCGGGGTGTCCGTCGAGCAGCGGCACGTCGGCCAGCGGACGCCCGTGCCACAACCCCAGCGCCCGGGTCAGGAGGTCCGCGGCCCGGCGGGGTTCGTCGTGGGCCAGGGAACCGGCACGCGCGACCAGCGCGCGGAACCGGGAGGCGTCCACCGCGTCCGCGGGCAGGTCCAGCGCGTACCCGTCGCCCACGGTGGGGATGGTCGTGCTCGGCGAGCGCGCGCCGCGCTCGGGTTCGAGCAACCGCCGCAGGTGCTTGACGTGGGTGTGGATGACGTTGGCCGCGCTGGCCGGAGGACGTTCGCCCCACAGCGCGTCGACCAGTTCGGCCCGCGTCACCGGCTTGCCGGGCGCGAGGGCCAGCAACGCGAACACGGCCTTGCGGCCGGCGGGGCCGAGGGCGAGCGCGGTGCCGTCGCGCCAGGCCCTGATGGGGCCGAGCACCTGGACGGCCAGCACCCACCGCTCCCAACATGCCCACCGACACGAACCGTTACCTATCGTGGCACAGCGTGCAGAGCGGCTCCAACGGCCATCCAGCCGATTCCGGCCCACGAGGGACCGCGGTGGCCCGCGGGAGTGGCCGCGCGCAGGGACTCCCGCACCGCACCGTTCCCGTTGCGCGCACGGGTGTTCCGGTGGTGCCGCCTGTAGTCTGCGACGGTTGCGAACCGGCCCGCCGACTGCCACCGACGACCGCGAGACCGGTTCAGCACTTGGTGCACGGCACGGACAACGCGGCGCATGGGGGAACATTGCGTGTGGTGACGTTACGGCGGATCGACGCGGTCTTACCGCGGGCCGGGCGGAGGACCAGGACATGACGACCACGAGGACCGCGCAAGGGTGGTCGCTGCTCGGCGAGTTACCCGAGCGGGTGGTGTCCGGCTGCCTCTACGACTCGGCCGGTTGGCTGCGCATGTGGGAGACGACCCGTGTCGAGGGCCGGGCGCGGCACGGCTACGTGCACGCCGAAGGACAGGTCCTCCCGCTCTACGCGCTCGGCAGTTCGCCGTTCTGGCACGGGTACGTCACCCAGGCCGGGCAGGCGCGGCTCGGGAGCCGCCACGTCTTCGCCGGCTCCACGTACTCGATGTACACCAAGCGCGGCGCCTTCCCGCAAGCCCTCGCGCGCGGCGCGCACGCCACCGCGATGGAGTGGATCGACGCGGGCGAGGCGGACCTGCTGATCGCGCCGAACCTCACCGAGGCCGCCGCCGCCACGTGGGAGGACGCGGTCGGACCACCGGCCGGTCGCGTCAAGCTCGACCGCACGTACAGCTCGGAGTTGTCCGGCGGCTTCGACGACCACCTCGGCCGGTTGCCCAGGAAGCTCCGCATGGACGTGCAGCGGCGGTTGCGGCGCGCCGACGAACGCGGGCTGCGGATCGACGTGGTGGAAGGGCCGGAGGCGCACGACCTCGTGCCGTCGGCGCTGCCGCTGGTCGTCGGAACCACCGACGAGCACGGCTGGCCCGCGTTGTACGACGAGGACACCCTGCACGCCCTGCTGCGGACGCCCGGTGCCCTGCTGGTCGTGGCACGGGTCGAGGACCGGGTCGCCGGGGTGTTCTTCGGCTTCCGGCACGACGCCGAGGTCACGTTCCTGTGCAGTGGCGTCGACTACTCGGGCCTCACCGAGCTGAGCACGTACGTGGCGATGATGTACCGCTGCACCGAATGGGCCTACGCCAACGGGTTCCGGCGGATCGAGTGGGGTCGGGACAACTACCGGTTCAAGGAGCGCCACGGGCTCGACGGGACCGACCTGTGGGCGCTGGTGTACTCGCCGGACCCGACGCCCGCGCTGCGCGCGGCCCTGGCCGAGATGCACCGCGTGATGGTGGCCTACATCGAGGGCGGCGAATGAGCCCCGGTCGCAGCCGCGCCGCGCTGCTGTTCGGCGCGCTGCTGAGCGTCAACGCCTCCTACACGCTGCTCATCCCGTTCGTGCCGGACCTGGAGGAACGGGCGGGCGCGAACCCGACCGTCGTCGCGCTGACGTTCGCGGTGTTCGCCGGCGCGAAGGCGGCGGCCCAGCCGTTCGGCGGGATGTGGGTGGACCGGTGGCGACCGGGTGACGTGGGGTGCGTGGCGCTGCTCATCGCGGCGGCGGGCATCGTGGTCACGGCGATCGCGCGGGATCCGGCCATGCTGCTGGCCGGGCGCGCCCTGTGGGGCATCGGCGAAGGTCTCGTGACACCGGCCCTGTACGCGGGCATGGCCGCGCTGTGCCGCCGCTACGACCTGCCGGCCAGCCGGATGATGGGCAACTTCGGCACCTTCGCGGTGGCGGGCTTCCTGCTCGGGCCGCTGGCGGCCGGTGTCGCGGCGCCGTTCGGCCTGGACGCGTTGTTCCTGTTCGGCGCGGCGGTGACGGCGGTGACCGCGTTCGGGCTGCGGTGGGCCGTGCCGCGCGACGTGCCGGCGCCGGTCGAGGAGGAGCCGGAGGACGACACCGCGACCGGTGCGGCGACCGGCCGGTGGTGGACCTGGGTGCTGGTGCTCGGCGCGCTCGACCTGTTCACCAACCTCACCTACTCGGCGCTGGAGCCCGTGCTGCCGCTCTACCTGAGCGCCGACGGCGAGCAGTCCGCGCGGGGCGCCATCTCGCTGGTCTTCGCCATCGGGCTGGCCGCGTTCGGCGTCGTCAGCTGGTTGCTCGGCCGCTACGCGGGCAGGCTCGGGCTGGTGGCGATGGCCAGGATCGGCCTGGCGCTCGCGGCCGTCGGCACGGCCGGGCTCTACGCGAGCGCCGAGGTGTGGCCGGTGGCGGTGTGCTTCGTCGTGCTGATGGTAGGCCAGGCCGCGCTGTACCTGACCGCGCGCCGGGGCGTCGTCGAGCTGCGGTCGGCCATGTCGCGGCAGGGCAAGGCGTTCGGGCTGTTCGGCCTGGTGTCCGATATCGGCAACATCCTCGGACCGCTGGTGGGCGTGGCGCTGTACGAGCTGACCGGCCGGGTGTCGTTCCTGGTGATCGGCGCGCTCAGCGGACTGCTGCTCGCCGCCCTGCTCGCGCGGAGGTACCGCCCGGCGCCGACCCCTCCCGTCGAGGACGGCCACGTGCGGACGGTCGTGCTGTTCGACCGCGCCAACCCGCTGGAGCTGGAGTCGGGCCGGACGCTCGCGCCCGTCACGGTGGCGTACGAGACCTACGGCGAGCTGAACGACGACCGCTCGAACGCGATCTTCGTCTGCCACGCGCTGACCGGCGACTCGCACCCGGCCGCCCACCACCCGGACGACCGGCCCGGGTGGTGGCGGGACATGGTGGGGCCCGGCTGCCCGGTCGACACCGACCGGCACTTCGTGGTGTGCGCCAACGTGCTCGCCGGGTGCTCCGGCACCACCGGCCCGACCTCGCCGGGACCGCACGGCGAGCCGTGGGGACCGGACTTCCCGCCGATCGGCATCACCGACATGGTCACGGTGCACCGCGCGCTCGTGGCCGAGCTCGGCGTCGAACGCCTGCGCGCCGTGATCGGTGGTTCGTTGGGAGGCATGCAGGCCCTGGAATGGCTGTTGCGCGCGCCGGACGACGCCGACGACTTCCTGATCGTCGCCGGCACCGCCCGGCACACGGCGGAGAACCTCGCCTGGAACGCCGTCGCCAGGACCGCGATCCGGTCCGACCCGGACTTCCACGAGGGCCGGTACCCGCCGGGCCGGGGACCGGCGGCCGGTCTCGGCACAGCGCGGATGATCGGCCACCTGACCTACGTGTCCGAGGACATGCTGGCGCGGAAGTTCGGCCGCGATCGGCGTGCCGCGAACGGCACGGGCCCTTCGGTGGTCACCGGGCCGTTCGCGGTCGAGGGCTACCTGGAGCACCAGGCCGCGAGCCTCGTCGAGCGGTTCGACGCGAACAGCTACCTGTGCCTGATGCACGCCATGGACAGCTTCGACGCGTTCGCCGACGACCGCCCGTGCGCGCCGTTCCGGCGCAGGCCCGGGGTGCACCTGTTCAGCTTCGACTCCGACCGCCTGTACGGGCCGGAGCACGCGCGCTACATCCAGGCCAACCTCGCCGCCCGCGGCCTGCCCGCCGAGCACCACCAGGACCGCACGACCGACCGCGGCCACGACGCGTTCCTGCTCCACGTGCCGCCGTACCTGCACCGGGTGGGGGAGGTCCTGGCCCGGGAGTCGGTCGTGCGCGGCGCGGACGACGGCGGCTGACGCGCCGCGGCGAGCTGGTGGGCGACGGCGTTCGACGGCGAGCACGGCGCCCGCCGCCTGCACGAGCAGGCGGCGGGCGCCACGGACGGCCAGGTGGCGCTGATCGAGCGGGAACTGGGCCTGGCGGACGGCTCCCGCGTCCTCGACGTCCCGGGCGGCACGCCGTGTCCATCGGGGCACGCGGACACCACGTCACGTGCGTCGACCTGAGCGAGGACTACCTGGACGCCGCCCGACGGCGCGCGGCCGAGCACGGCGTGACGGTGGACGCGGTGCGGCTGGCCCGAGCGGCGCCGCGGCGGTTCCCGCGACCACCGGTGAGCCTGGACCTGCTCAGGCCGAGCAGCACCCAGAGCGCTTGGGGCGCCCGGCGGACACTGCCGAGCGCCGCCGTGCGGGAGGCGTGGGCCGCCGTCCGCGACCAGGTGCTCGACGCCGGTCTGGTGCTCGCCACCCACCTGCGGACGCCGCGGCGGCGTGCGTCCGGATGACGGTCCCGGTGGTCCCCGCCGCCGACGCGCCGGGGAACGGTTGTCCCGTCAGACGACCGCACGCCGTGCCGCACGCGCCGCCGCGGCGGCCCCGAACCCGGTGAACAGCGCCACCGACACGAGGTCCGTCGCCGCGTACCACTCCGGATGCCACTGCACGGCGAGGCAGAACGCCGACCCCTCGGCCGACGCCGCCTCGACCACGCCGTCCGGCGCCACCGCCTCGACCCGGAGGCCGGGCGCGAGCCGGTCGATCGCCTGGCGGTGCAAGGAGTTCACCTCGACGCCCGGCTCGCCGAGCAGCCGGTGCAGCACGCCGCCTGCGGTCAGGCGCACCGGGTGCGCGGGCAGGTACTGCTCGTCCCGGGGCAGCGAGAGGTCCTCGGTGTGCCCGGGCACGTCGCGCAGCGTGCCGCCCAGCGCCACGTTGAGCTCCTGCAAGCCCCGGCAGATGCCGAGCACCGGGACGTCCGCGCGCAGCGCGGCGGGGATGACGCTCAGCGCCAGCTCGTCCCGGTCGGGGTCGGCCCGCCCCGAGCCAGGCTCGCCGCCGTACCACCGCGCCAGCACGTTGCTCTCGTGCCCGCCGAACACCACGCCGTCGAACCGGTCCACCACGTGCGCCAGGCCCGGGGCCGGCCCGCCGACCACCACGACGTCGCAGCCGGAGACCTGCTCCAACGCCCGCACGTACACCTCGCGCACCGCCACGTGCGGCACGCCGTCCACCTGCTCGACGGCCGCCGCGAGGGCGACCAGCGGCTTGCCCGTCACCCGGCCACCGCCAGCGCGCCCGCCAGGTCGGCGATGAGGTCGTCCACGTGCTCCAGGCCGATCGCGAGCCGGATCGAGCCGGGCGACACACCCGCCGCGAGCCGGTCCGCCTCGGGCAGCTGGGCGTGCGTGGTGGACGCGGGGTGGGTGGCCATCGAGCGCACGTCGCCGATGTTCGTCACGTGCGAGATCATCCTTAGCGCCTCGATGAACCGCGTGCCCGCGCCCAGCCCGCCCGCCAGCTCGAACTGCACCAGCGGACCGCCGTTGCCGCCGGTGTACCGCCGCAGCCGCTCGACCTCCTCGGCGTCGCCGAGGCCGGGGTGGCGGACCGAGACCACCGACGGCTGGTCGGCGAGGTACCGCGCCACCGCCTCCGCGTTCTCGCCGTGCGCCCGCATCCGCAGTGGGAGCGTCTCGATGCCCTGGAGCAGCAGGAACGCGTTGAACGGGCTGAGGCACGGCCCGAGGTCGCGCATCAGCGTCTCGCGGGCCTTGAGCAGGAACGGGCTGCGCCCGAGTGAGCTGTCCAGGTTCGCGCCCGCCTCGGTCCAGACCACGTTGCCGTGCGCCGGGTCCGGCTCGGTGAGCAGCGGGTGCCGTTCGGCGTGGCGCGTCCAGTCGAACCGGTTGGAGTCGACGATCAGGCCGCCCAGCGCGCTGCCGTGGCCGCCGATGTACTTCGTCGCCGAGTAGACCAGGATGTGCGCGCCGAACTCCAGCGGCCGGCACACCAGCGGCAGCATGGTGTTGTCCAGCACCAGCGGCACGCCGAGCTCCTCGCCGATCGCGGCGACCTCCTCGATCGGGAACAGCCGCAGCTTCGGGTTGGGCAGCGTCTCGCCGAAGTAGCACCGGGTCCGCGAGTCGGTGGCGTCGGCGAAGTTCTCCGGCTTCTCCGGGCTGACGAACCGGGTCTCGATGCCGAACCGGGCGAACGTGTTGGCCAGCAGGTTCCACGTGCCGCCGTACAGCTCGTTGGAGCTGACCACGTTGTCGCCCGCCTGGCACAGGTTGAGCAGCGCCAGCGTGATCGCCGCCTGGCCGGAGGAGACGGCCAGGGCCGCCGGGGCGTCGTCCACCGCGGCGATCCTGGCCTCCAGCACGTCGCACGTGGGGTTGTTCAACCGCGTGTAGGCGTGACCGTCCACGCGCAGGTCGAAGATGTCGGCGGCGGTGGCCGCGTCGGGCAGTTCGTACGCCGCGGTCTGGAAGATCGGCGTCACGACCGGATCGGTGATGCCCAACCGCAGCTCGGCGCCGCCGTGCACGACGCCCGACTCCACCCGCCGGTAGGTCTTGCCGGCCGACCTCGGCCGCTCAGGCGGCGACATGCGGCTGCTCCGGCTTGTAGGTCATCGACTCCACGATGGCGCTGATCGCGCTTTGCTGCCCCTCGGGCCCCTTGGTGAACAGACCGCCCAGCTGACGGTCCACCGCCGCGTAGTTCGGGTCGGCCAGCCGCACCCGCCGCGCCTTGCCGAGGTTCCAGAACGGCGTGCGCGGGTCCAGGTGGTGCTCCAGGTGGTAGTTGTCGTTGTGGATGCAGGTGAGGAACTTCTCCCACGTGCGGCTCTTGCGGTTGCGCGTCATGTAGAGGTCCACGTTGGAGTCCCGCACCAGGGGGGTGTGCTCGGACAGCTCGATGTACCAGCCCAGGATCTGGAAGCTGGTCAGGTAGGGCACCACCCAGAACAGCAGCAGCTCCAGCGTCCAGCCCTGCGACGCGCACACCGCGACGACGGTCGTCCAGAACGCCCAGAAGCCGACCCGGTCGAGCACCCGCTTGCGCTTGCCGATCGGGGTCTGCGGCGTGTCCGCCGACCGCACGCGGCCCTGCTTGAGCAACCGGTAGCGGTTGCGCACCAAGTACTTCAGGTACGCCCACGTCTGCGTGCCGAACAACGGCATGATGACCGTGCGGAGCACGTACGCGCGAGGCGAGGACATCTCGTAGGCCCGCTGTTCGATGAAGAACTTCAGGTCCGGGTCGCCCTCGGGGTTGCCCAGCTTCGGGTGGTGCGTGAAGACGTGCGAGATCTTGTACGCGTAGTGCTGCTGGAAGATCGGGTAGGCGGTGAGCACGGTGCCGACGAACATCTGCACCTTGCGGTTCGACGCGCCGATGCCGTGCGCGCAGTCGTGCAGGATGGTCGACAGCCCCCGCTGGCGGGCGCCGATCACGAGCACCGCCAACGGGTAGAACCAGTAGGAGACGCCCAGGCACAGCCAGGCGCAGAAGGCCATCCAGACGACGTCCTCCAGCCAGGCCAGCGCGGCGTGCCAGTTGTCGCTGCGGTTGAGCTCCTTGATGCCGTTCTCGACTTCCTTCGGGAAGCGGTACATCCGGTAGCGCTTCCCGTCGAACGCCCAGGTGTACTCGTCGGACATCAGCGGCTCCTCTCCCACGAAGGTTCCGTTGTGGCGCACCGGTCTCAGTGGTCGGTCGCGCCGAAGCAGTGGCTGGGCAACGGCGGGAAGCCGTTGAACCCGACGGACGCGTACGGCGTCGTGTAGGCGCCGGTCGCGAGGATGTCGACGTGATCGCCCGGTCGCAGGTCGACCGGCAGCGACACCGGTGTGCGCTCGTAGAGGACGTCGGTGCTGTCGCACGTCGGTCCCGCGAGCACGGCCGGGGCCGCTTCGTCGGCGAACCGGCCGTTTTCGCGCACGGCGACGACGGGGAACGCGATGGCCTCGTCCTCGGTCTCGACCAGGCCGTTGTACCGGCCGACGTCGAGGTAGACCCAGCGCAGGCCGTGCTCCCGCTCGGTCACCAGCACGACCTCGGACCGGATCATCCCGGCGTCACCGGGCAGGTACCGGCCCGGCTCGACGATCAGCGTCGGCCGGGTCGGGAAGGACTCCGCGACGGCCCGGTCGATCGCCGTGAAGTAGGTTTCCAGCGCGGGCACGGTCGCCTCGTAGCGGACCGGCAGGCCGCCGCCGAGGTTGAGCAGGTCGAGCTCGATGCCCTCGGCGGCCAGCTTGGCCGCGACCCGCGCGGCGGTGGCGACACCGCTCGCCCAGCTGTCCGGCTCGCGCTGCTGGGACCCGACGTGGAACGTCGTGCCGCGCGGCGTGAGCCCGAGCGCCACCGCGTCGCGCAGCAACGCGACCGCGTCCTCCTCGGTGCAGCCGAACTTCCGGTTGATCGGCCACTGCGCGCCGGTCGTGTGGACGATGAAGCGGCAGCAGACCTCCGCGCCGGGCGCGGCCCGCGCGACCTTCGCCAGCTCCGCCGCCGAGTCGATCGAGTAGAGCCGGATGCCGCGCTCGTGCGCGTAGCGGATCGCCGACTCCTTCTTCACCGTGTTGCCGAACGAGATCGACGCCGGGTCCGCGCCCGCGGCCAGGCAGGCGTCGAGCTCCCCGACGCTGGCGACGTCGAAGCCGCAGCCCAGTTCCACCAAGTGCCGCAACAGGTCCGGGTCGGCGTTGGCCTTCACGGCGTAGTAGACGGCGGCATCGGGCAGGGCCGCGCGCAGTTCCCGGTGCCGGGCGGTGACGACGTCGAGGTCGAGCAGCAGGCACGGCGTCTCGGGCCGCGTGGCGTCGAAGAAGTCGCGGTGCGCCGCGTAGAGCGCAGGGTCCACCGGTCGGTCGTCGGTCAATGTGAAGCCTTCCACCCCAGGCGGCGGCGACGTGTGGTCCGGCCTCGGGAAGTGGGCTGCAAGACACCGCCGTCGTGACTGGCGGTCATCATGCCGACGGCCCGGACGCGGTGTCAACGAATGCCCGCGCCATGACTTCGGAATACCTGTCGGCGTGGAATTCTCCGGCCTGGCAACGATGTCCGGCCCCAAGGCCGTGGGCGTGCCGGAACTCCGGAAACCTCGACCCGAGGTCAGTCCTCGGGCAGCACACCGCGCACGAAGGCGGCCTGACCGACGTGCTGGAGGTCGTCCTCGATCACGCTGAGCAGCCGCACGGCCAGCGTCACGGGTGGGTCCCACGACTCGTCGACGACCCGCGTCAGGTCGTGACCGCTCAAGCCGCGCAGGTACGCCGCGGTGCGCTCGTGCACCGCCCGGTGGTAGTCGCGCAGCAGGGCGGCGGGCGCGTCCACGGCGGCGACCCGCTCGCCGCCGTGGCCGTAGCCGGTGTCGTCGGCGGGCAGCGGCAGGCCGAAGCGCTCGACCCAGCCGTCGGCGGTCCAGACCTGCTCGTCGCCCGCGACCTCCGCCACGTGGTCGTCCTGCACCCGGGTCAGGTGCCAGACCAGCCACGCGATCGAGTTGGCCGAGCCACCCACCCGGTACGTCAGCCGCGGTCCGGCGAGGCCGTCCAGCACGCGTTCCACGGACTCCCGAACCCGCCCGAACCCGTCCAGCAGCACGTCCACCGCGGTGACCTCGGCCATGAGCCGCCCTCCGTCCTTCGATGCCCGGCACCGGCACGCTACCGCCCGTCCGCGAACTCCGCGGGACGGGCGGCAGCGCGGTGAGGGGACCGGTGATCGTCGAACGGCTACTCGAAGAACTTGAGGCCCCACCCGGTGTCCGCCGTCGCGCCCGGCACGTTGGCGCGGCGGTAGGTCGTGTTGCCCCACCACACGAACGTGCCGGTGTACCAGTAGCGGTTGTCCCAGTGGTAGGGCGTGCCCTTCGGCACCGCGTGGTACATCGTCGGGAACTTCGGGCCGGCCGGCGGACTGGTGGCGATGTCGCCGTCGAGCAGCACGAACGTGTGGTGGCCGGGCCCGTTGACGTGCAGGGTCGGGTCCCAGCCGGTCATCATGGTGGCCCGGTTGGAGCCGAACAGGCAGCCGTTGGACTTGTACCAGTCCCACACGTGGGTGGGGTCGCCGCCGGCGCGCAGCCGCAGGTCCGCCAGGCAGTACTGCTCGCTCCAACTGCCGTTGGCCGAGTACACCACGTGCAGTTGGCCGTTGGGGTCCTTGATGACCTCAGGCGCCTCGTTGATGAACGGGTTGCCGACCACGCGTTCCCACGGCTCGCGCGGCTGGGAGATGACGTAGCGGTTGCCGACCGCCGTGAGCGGGTCGGACATGCGGGCGATGTAGAGGTTCTGCTCGACGTTGGTGGTGCACTCCCACCCCGACCAGATGAAGTAGCGCTGGCCGTTGAACGTCACCGGCACCCCGTCGATCGCCCACCGGCCACCCGGCAGGGCGAGGGAGACCTCACCGGTGTAGCCGGAGTCCGGCGAGGCGGAGCTGATCGCGTACATGCGGTGCGCCGCGTCGTGGCCGGCCGTGAAGTAGATGTAGTACCGACCGCCGTCGCGGACGATCTCGGGCGCCCACACCGAGCCGAGGTTGCGCGCGTCGCGCCACACGAGGCGCGCGGTCGCGGCGGCCAGCCCGTCCGGGGACGACGCCTGGCGGACCTGGATGCCGCCACCGCCGACCTGCGCCGAGACGTAGGTGCCGCCGACGCGGATCACGCTCGGGTCGGCGGCGCGCAGACCGGTCTGGCCCAGTGCGGACACCTGGCAGTCGGCGGACGTGGTCGGTTCGGTCGCGGAAGCCGTCGGCGCGGCGAGGGCGAGGGTGGCGATGACGGCGGTCGCGGCCGCCGTGAGCCGCCTGGTCCTTGTCGTGGACGTTCCTGCGGGTGTTCCTTCGGTGCTGGAGGAGAAGCGCATGGGGTCTCCTTTGCGGTGCCTCGAAGGCGTGGTGGGAACTCACCGTGAGAGCGCTCTCGCACCTCGAGGCTAGTACGGAGACCACCTGCCGGGAAGGGGCGCACCGCAGGATCGAACGCGGCGCCGGAACCGGGGCGACAGGCCAGGCGTGCATCGGCAACGCGACGGGGGGACGGCGCCGCAACGCCGTCCCCCCGTCGTCGAACCCGCTACGCCCGCCGGGACTCCAGGGCCTGGATGATCCGGGGCCGGAGCTCGACGGCCGGGATCACCGCGTCGACGGAGCCGACCTCGACCGCGCGGCCGATGCTGTGGATCCGGTCGAACTCGCGCGCGATCTCGCTCTGCTTCTCGGCGCGGACCGCGGAGCGCACCTCGTCCAGCTCGGCCGTCAGCGCGGCCCGGTCGGCGCCGGTCGCCGCCGCGCTCCTGGCCTCCAGGTCGCGGACCCGGGAGTCGGCCGCGGTGCGGGCCGCGACCTCCCGCGTGAAGACCACCGCGGCCGCGGGCGCGCCACCGAGCACGGAGGCGAACGAGCCCTCCACGGCGAGCACGGTCATGTTCGGGTTCAGCGCCTTGGAGAACACCACGAACGCGCCACCGTGGTACCGGGAGATCACGCAGAACACGATCGGACCCCGGAAGTTCACCACGGCCCGGCCGATCTCCGCCCCGTACTCCAGCTGGAGCGCGCGCATCGACTCGGGCGAGCCGTCGAACCCGGACAGGTTCGCCAGCACCACGACCGGCCGGTTGCCGCTGGCCGCGTTGATCGCCCGCGCCACCTTCTTCGACGACTTCGGGAACAACGTGCCCGCGGTGTAGGTGTCCGGCCCGTCGGTGGGCGGGAAGCCGCGCCGCTCCACCGGACGTGACTCGATGCCCACCAGGGAGACCGGGATGCCGCCCAGGTGCACGTCCTGCACGACCGCCGTCCCGGCGTCGGCCATGCCCGCCCAGCGCTCCAGCACCGGGCGGTCCTGGTCGGCCAGCGCGCGCATCACGACCCGGATGTCGAACGGCTTCTTGCGGTCCGGGTTGTCCTGCGCGGAGAAGATCTGCCCGACCGCGGTGAAGTCGCTGCCCGCCGCGTGGTGCGGGTAGCCGGTGACGTCGCGGTCGTGCGGGTCGGTCGTCGCCACCCGGCGCGGCCCGTCCTCACCGGGTGCGACGTAGGTGTGCTCGTAGTACGCCATCAGCAGGTCCCGGGCCGACGGCAGGTCCGGCGCCCAGTACTGCGCCTGCCCGTTGGGGCCCATGACCCGGTCGTAGCCGCCGATGCCGAAGTTGTCCTCGGCGGACACGCCGCCGGAGTAGTCCAGCGACTGCTTGCCGGTGAGCACCATGGCCGAGTCGGGCGTCATGATCAGGACGCCCTTGGTGTGCATGAGCATCGTGGCCTCGGCGTTCCAGTACGGCTGGGCGCCGACGTTGATGCCCGCGACCACCACGTTGATCTCGCCGCCGCCCTGGGTGAACTCGACGATCCGCTTGAGCGCGGCGGCCACCCAGTCCATGTTCTCGGTGCCGGACTCCATGGAGATCCGGGCGCCGGCGGACAGCGCGTACCACTCGACCGGCAGCTGGAGCCGTTCGGCCAGGTCGAGCGCGGCGATCACGCGGCGGCACTCCGGTTCGGACAGCGCGCCGAGGGAGTCGGTCGGGTCGCCGAGCAGCACGACGCGCTTGACGCCCTCCGGGTGCCGCGCGGTCGGCGTGCTGACCACGCCCGCGACCATGGCCGCCGTGTTGCGGCCCTTCGGGCGGTCCACGGGCACCAGCGCCTGGGTCTCGTCCAGGTCGTACTCGGTGAACTCGCCGATCATGCCGGTGATCTCGTACGGGTACGCCGTGTTGCGGCTGCTCGCCCGCAGCACCTTCTGCCGGTAGCCGTCCAGCGGCAGGATCGGCGCGTCGGACGGCTCGCCGAAGGAGAGCGTCGGGGTTCCGGTGGTGTCGAAGGAGATCCGCAGCGCGACCCGCACCAGCTCACCGGACTCGTGCCGCTGCCGGAGGATGAACTCGATCTCCTCCAGGCCCGCGCCCGCCGTGGTGGGCAGGATCCGCTTCGCCAGCATCTCCAGCTCCTCGCGGGTGATGTCGCTGGCGGGCCAGACGTAGACCACGATGCGGTTGGTGTTGAACCGCGCCGACGACGACCGCAGCGACTGGGCGCGCCGGATCGAGTCCAGGCAGGTGGCCAGCGTGTTCTCCGCGGTCGGCAGCGCCGCGAGGCGGCCGTCGTGGTCGCGCAGGGCCACCAGGTCCCGGATCTGGCTGAAGGCCACGATCCGCTCGTCGGCGCGGTTGTCCCGGGCGACGCAGTGGAACAGGTAGACGTCCTCGTCGGAGGACGGCTGCCGGGTGAGGTCGAACTCGCGCAGCCGCTCCAGCTGCATCCGCTGGGCGATGTAGGGGTGCAGCCCCCGGATCAGCCGGTCCTCCGCCATCCCGGGACCGGCCGGGCGGAACGTCACGTGCTGGTGCCCGACCGAGCCGCCGCGGCCCGCGACGGTGAGCGTGAGCCTGCGGACCTGCTCGGGCAGCGGGTGCGCGCCGACCACGGCCGCCAGCGCGGCGGCCAGTTCGGCGGCGTCCTCCGGCTGGTCGCGCCACGCGAGGTAGACGTCGGCCTCCAGCGTGCCCGTGCCGGCCGCCAGGGTACCGAGGCTGCGCAGCGCCTCGCCGAGGTCGTCGTGGCTGGTCGCGGTGGACACCACGGTGAAGTCGGTGCGCTCGGCGGTCACGAAGGTGCGCTCGCCGATCGTGCTGGTGCGGATGTCGACCAGGCGGTTGTTGCCGTAGTACCGCCGGGTCAGCACTTCCAGCATCAGCGCGTTGTCGAGGGGGCTGCGCTCCAGGTACTGGCTGAACAGCCGCACGAGCGGTTCGGTGGTCCGCACCATGCGGGCGACCCGCTCGTCGCGGTCGGGCGCGTCCGGGTGCTCGGTCAGGTACCGCACGTGCTTGCGGACCTCGGCGTAGGTGCGGGCCCGGTTGCGGCGCAGCAGCGGCTGGCCGAGCCAGGCGAACACGACGCCGCGCGCGAGGTCGGAGACCGCGGGGAACCGCACCTGGGTGGCCGAGACCAGGTGCTCCAGGGCGAGCCCGACCGTGTCGCGCAGCGCGTCGTCCGGCGGCGCCTCGTTCAGCCAGGACCGCAGGATCGCCGCGACGACCCCCGCGTCGGCGGTGGCCCGTTGCAGGGCGAGGAAGATCCGGAAGACGGCGGCTTCCAGCTCCGGGGTGCGGTCCAGGCTGGTCACGCCGTAGTGGGCGAGCGCCGTGGCGAGCTTGCGCTGGAAGCGCTCCGGCAGGCCCGAGCGGTCCACGTCCAGGCTCTGCAGGTAGGTGTGGAAGAACTCGCGGGCGCTGTGCACGTGGCCACCGCCGCCGGTGTCCTCGCCCGCGGGGCGGTTGCGGCTCAGCTCGGCCAGGTCGGCGAACGCCGTGAGCAGGGCGACCTCCCCGGCCAGCGGACGCCGGCCCGCCGCGGTGGCCTCCTGCCGCGCGTCGAGGTAGTCCCGCAGCACCCTGGCGTCGTCGTGCGGGTCCACGTCGAAGCCGAGCAGCTGCCCGCGCAGCTCCTGCAGGCCGCGCTCGACGCGGTCGGCGGGGGAGGCGTCCGGGAGCGGGGCGAGGTCGAGCTCGACCGGCTGGTCGGCGGCGGTGTCGGCGACGTCGTTCTCGGCGAGGGGTTCCAGCCGCAGCAGCGGCGCGCCGCTGGCCACCTGGCTGTTGACCGCCACCGCGCACTCCTTGACGCGTGCGGCGAACGGCGCGCGCAGCACCGTCTCCATCTTCATGCTCTCCAGCACGAGCACCGGCGCCCCGGCCTCCACCTCGTCGCCGACCCCGACCGGGGTGGCCACGACGAGCGCGGGCGCGGGGGAGCGCAGCACGCCGCCCTCGTCCCGGCTGACCCGGTGCGCGACGCCGTCCACCTCGACCAGGACCACCGGGCCCGTGGTGCCGATGAGCAGGCGGTGGCGGGTCCCGTTGACCCGGATCTGCCCGGAGTGCGGGTCGAACCGGTCCAGCTCGACGTCGGCGGCGCCGACCTGGCCGCCGGCCTCGATGCCGACCCGGAACCGCTGCGCGCCGACCCGGGTCACCCGGACCCGGTAGGTGACACCGCGCAGCTTGAAGTCGAGGCTGCGGCCGTGCTCGTGCCGCACCTGCGGCCGGCCGCCGAACGCGGTGGACAGCAGTCGCTGCTGCTCGGCGCCCTCTTCTTCCTCGTAGGCCTGGATCGCGGCGGTGGCGACGGCTACGGCGGCGTGGCGGTGCGCGACGAGCCTGCCCTCGCCGCGGACCCGGTCGATCCAGCCGGTGTCCGCGCTGCCGTCCAGGACCTCGGGCTGATCCAGCAGGTCCAGGACGAAGCTCTTGTTGGTCGCGCCGCCGTCGATGACCACGGTGGTGTTGCCCATGGCGCGGCGCAGCCTGCCCAGCGCCTCGGTGCGGTCGCGCCCGTGGGCGATGATCTTGGCGATCATGGAGTCGAAGTCCGCCGGGATGGTGTCGCCCTCGCGGACCCCGGTGTCCACCCGGATGCCGGGGCCCGAGGGCAGGGAGAGCCGGGCGATGCGCCCCGGTGACGGCGCGAAGTCCCGGTCGGGGTCCTCGGCGTTGAGCCGAGCCTCGACGGCGTGTCCGCGCTCGACCGGCGCCGCGCCCTCCAGCCGGTTGCCCGCGGCCACCCACAGCTGGGCCTTGACCAGGTCGAACCCGGTGGTGGACTCGGTGATGGGGTGCTCGACCTGCAGGCGGGTGTTGACCTCCAGGAAGGCGAACGTCCGCTCGCCGGGGTGGTAGAGGAACTCCACGGTGGCCGCGCCCCGGTAGCCGACCGCGTTGGCCAGCCGCTCGGCGGAGGCCTTGAGGTCAGCGGCCTGGTCGGCGCCGAGCACCGGGGACGCCGACTCCTCGATGATCTTCTGGTTGCGCCGCTGGACGGAGCAGTCGCGCACGCCCAGCGCCCACGCCGTGCCCTGACCGTCCGCGATGACCTGAACCTCGACGTGGCGGGCGCCGGTGACCAGGCGTTCGAGGAACACGACGCCGCTGCCGAACGCCCGCGCGGCCTCCTGGCTGGTGCGCTCGTAGGCGTCGGTCAGGTCGGCCTCGTTGGTGACGACGCGGATGCCGCGACCGCCGCCGCCCGCGGTGGCCTTCAGCATCAGCGGGTAGCCGATCCGGGCCGCGGCGGCCAGGGCCGCGTCCAGCGACTCCACCGGACCCCGGCTCCACGGCGCGACCGGCACGCCGACTTCCTCGGCGAGCAGCTTGGCGCCGATCTTGTCGCCGAGCCTGCGCATGGCCTCGGCGCTCGGGCCGACGAACGCGACCCCGATCTCGTCGCACAGGGAGGCGAACGCCGGGTCCTCGGCGACGAAGCCCCAGCCCGGCCAGGCCGCGTCGGCGCCGGTCTCCACCAGCGCCTTCTTGAGCACCTTCAGGTCGAGGTAGGGACGGGTGGACGCCGGCCCGAGGTCGTAGGCGACGTCCGCCTCGTGGACGAACGCGGCGCCGCGGTCCACGTCGGTGTGCAGGGCGATCGTCTCGATCGCGGCACCTGTCTCCTCGGCCAACTCCCGGGCCGCGTGGATGAGCCGCATCGCGGCTTCTCCTCGGTTGACGATCGCGATACGGCGGAACATCCGACCGGTCATTCCCTTCTGTACGTGCCCTCGAGCCTGTGGTGCCGATCCGGGCCGCGTCCGTGCTCTTCCCCGGGCCGACCCGCGCTGTGCCGCGGCCGGCCTGGGAAGACTACGGCCACCAGGCGGCTCGTACCCCCACGGGAAGGGCATTCTCGTCGCCACGAACGCCCTCACCTGCACTTTTGCCACGACCGAGGTGCGGCTTCGCGCCCCGTGCCACCGCGAGAACCACACCCGACGAACATTCGCGTTTCGTGATCCCCGTTCGGTGAGCGGTGTTCACCTGATCGAGGACGGCGGGCTGTCCGGCGCCGAATCGGAGTTGGCCGCCTCGACGGACGATGTGTGCGATATCGCTCGGGCTCGTCGAATGGAATTCGTCGGGCCGGTGACGATCAGCGCTCGAAGTCGACCCGCATGACGACCCGGCGCAGGGTCGGGTGGCTGACCTGCGTGAACCCGGCCTCTTCGAATACCTGGCGCGCGCCGACGCGCATCTCGCCCCAGATCACGTCCCGGCCGGGCTCGGTGATCATCGCGTAGGCCTCCAGCGCGCGGGCGCCGCGACCGCGGGCGAAGTCGACCGCAGCGCGGGCCAGCAGGTAGGTCAGACCGCGGCCCCGGAAGCCCTTGCGGACCACGAAGCAGGTCACCGCCCACGTCGTGCCGTCGTCCTTGTCCTCCTCACGTCCCTTCCACGGGATGCGGGACGTGCGTAGCTTCGGGTACGCCGTGCGCGGCTCCACCGCGACCCAGCCCGCCGCCACCCCGTCGACGTAGGCCACCAGACCGCTCGTGACCTGCGCGTCCGGGGTGTCGCACGCGGTCTGCTCGCGGAGCATCGCGGTGCGCTCCTCCTGGGTGGTGTCGCGCCAGAACCAGCCGACGACCTTCAACCGCTGGCACCGGCACTGCCCCGGCTCGGAGGTCCCGAACACGTCCCGCAGGTCGTCCCACGACGCCTCGTTGGCGGGCACGACGTGGACCTGCCCCTCGGTGATCGGGCCCGTCGTCCCGGCCCCCGGCACGCGCAGCGAGGTGTCGTCGGTCATGCGGGCAGGCTAACCACGGTTCCGGACGTTCTGCTTCCGCAACCGGCGAACCTGGGACCGGTAGGGCGCCTGGTCCGCCGCACGCTGTGGTCACCACGTCAGCGGCTCGGAAGGCAGGACACCGTGTTCAAGAAGCTTCGGGACAAGATCGACAACGCCACGCGGCAGGCGACGGCGCGCGGCGAGCAGGACTTCCAGCGGCACGCGGCGCAGTTCCAGCGGGAGGCCGCCGCGGAGGGGCACGACATCCGCCCGCAGCTGCCGACGCTCGGCATGGTGTCGCACGCGTTCGGCACGATGACCGACGACCCGGCGATGGCCGCGTTCCTCGCGCTGCCCGGCGAGGAGCAGTTGCGCCAGCAGCGCGAGGTCAACGAGTACGGCCGCAACCTGCGCAGGCTCCACGAGTCCGGCGAACCGGCCACCGCCGTGGTCCGCACGCTCGAACCGACCGGGAGGGCGGTCGCCGGCCAGCTCCAGTACACCTCCGCGCTCGACGTGACCCGCGCGGACGGCACGACCTACCAGACCACGATCACGCACCTGGTGCCGACCATGGCGTTCTCGCAGTACACCCCGGGCACCTGGCACGAGGCGCGGATCGACCCCGCCGACCCGGCCAACGTCGGGGTGTTCGGGCTCGTCGACTGAACCGCCCGCGGGGACACGGACGAGGAGGTCTCATGTTCCCCTACGGGAGGTTCTGGTGGGCCGGTCTGGGCCTGCCGGAGGACCCGAGGCGGGACCGCGAGGCACGACGCAAGGTGTGGCTGCTCAGCGCGCCGACCTCGCTGAGCTGGGCGGTGGTCGGGTGGTCCGGCGCGCTCGGCCTCCTCGACGGCTTCCGGCTGATGGCCCTCGACCGGGTCGACGCCTGGGGGCGGGGCCCGTCGACGATCTCGCTGATCGTGGTCTTCGGCGTCTTCGTCACGATCGCGTCCACGCTCGGGTTCGCCATGAGCTGGGCCGACTGGGGAGCCTCCTGGTGGTCCGGCACGGGGTCCGGCGTCGGCCGGTTCGCCACGTTCCTCGGCCTGGCGATCGGCACGGCCCTCGCGGCGTCGTCCTGGACGGTCCCCGAGGCGGTCGGCGGCCGTCCGGCGGCCGACGGACGGCCGGGGGAAGCGTGGATGCTCGTGGACTGGGTCGTCTACTACGCGCCGTACCTCCTGCCCGGCGTGTTCGCCGAGCTCACGGTGGTGACCGGCGCACTGCTCGTGCACGCGGCGCGGAAGACGGCGAGGCAGGACGCCTCACCCGACCTAGAACACACGGGGTGGCGGGTCACGGGGCGGATCGACCACGTCGAGTTCGCCCACGACTGGGGGATGGGGAGCCCGCGGTTCGCGGTCCGCGTCACCTACCAGGGCACGTCCGGCCCGCGCACCGCCGTGGCCACCATGATCACCTCGGTGTTCGCCGCGCCGGTGGTCGGCGCCGCGGTCGACGTGTTCTACGACCCGGCCGACGACGAGTCGATCGTCGTCCGAGCACGGCACGACCAGTCGGCGCGGTTCCCGTACTGAACGCGCCGTGATCACGGGCCCGCGAAGGCTCGATAGGGTCACCGGGTGCCCACGGTGAACCTGCGCCACTCGGTTCGCGCGGTCGTCCTGGACGAGGACGACCGCGTCCTGCTCTGCCGCCACGCCGTGCCCGGCCCGGCCGGCACGACGGTGGTGTGGGCCGCTCCCGGCGGTGGCGTCGAACCCGGCGAGACCCGGCTCGCTGCCCTGCGCCGCGAACTGCGCGAGGAGGTCGGGCTCACCGCCTTCGACGCCGAACCGCTGCCGGCGTGGCGTCAGGAAGCCGTCGGGCCGGACTACGCGCCGGGCCACGACGGCGTGGTGAACGACTACTTCCTCGTCCGCACCCGGTCGTTCACGCCGCGCGGCGCGCTGTCCGACGGCGAGCTGGCGGCCGAGCACCTCACCGGCCTGCGCTGGTGGTCGTTGCCGGAGGTCGTCGGCTACCGCGGTCCCGACCTGTTCTCCCCGCGCGACCTCGCCACACCGCTGGCGGCGCTGATCGCGGACACGCCCGCGGCGTCCGGGCCCTGAGCCCCGGCACTCCACGTGCGTGGCCGGAGGCATGCGCCAAGATGTCCGGATGAGCGCACTCACCTTCGGTCACGACGACGACACGTTGATCATCGTCGACGGTCAGGTCCTGGAGGTCTTCCAGCGTCGCACCGAAGGCTCCCTCCGGGTTCCGCTCGCGTGGCTCGGCGTCTGGCTCGAAGCCGACAAGCCCGGCCGGACGCGGATCGTGATCGGCGCCCGGACCACTCCCGGAGGGCCGGTCTACTCCGAGCAACCGCAGGAGCTGTACCCGTTCCGGAGGCTGCCGGTGAGCGCGGAGGACGTGACGCGGTACCGGGCGTTCTTCGTCGACGTCGCCGCTCTCGCGGGCCGGCCCTCCGCGTGACGCGCCGGACGACGGGCTGATCGGATCGGTTCGCCGCGGTCGGGCGCGGTCGGGGTGGCCGAGGGCAGGGTTGACGTCGAAGGGAGGCCATCGTGATCTCGGCACTCAACCGGCTCGTCGACCTGGTCGAGGAGCACCTCGGCGAGGAGCTCGACGTCGACGGGTTGGCCAGGCGGCTCGGCACGACCGGGTACCACCTGCGCCGGATGTTCTCGTCGTTGGCGGGCATGCCGCTCTCGGAGTACGTGCGGCGGCGGCGCATGACCGTCGCCGCCGCCGACGTCGTCCGCGGCGAGGGCGACCTGCTCGACATCGCCGTCCGGCACGGCTACGGGTCGAGCGAGGCGTTCGGCCGCGCGTTCCGGGCGGTCCACGGAGCCAACCCCGGCGACGTCCGCCGCGGCGGAGGCCCCCTTCGCGCACAACCGCAGCTCAGGTTCCGCCTGACCGTCGAAGGGAGCACCCCCATGGACACCCGCATCGTCGACCGCCCCGCGTTCCGGCTCGTCGGGCACGCGACCCGCGTCCCGCTCATCCACCACGGCGTCAACCCGCACATCCAGGAGCACATCACCGCGCTGCCGGCGGAGGAGCACGTGCGGCTCAAAGCCCTCGGCGACACCGAGCCCCAGGGCCTGCTCCAGGTCTGCGACGACGTCGACCCCGACGGCGCCGAGGGCAGCGAGCTGACCTACCTGCACGGGGTCGCCGTCACCCGGGACACCCCGGCGCCCGACGACCTCGACGGCATCGACGTGCCGGCGGGCAGGTGGGCGGTCTTCCGGACGGCCGGGGCCTACCCCCAGGCCTTGCAGACGACGTGGGCCGCGACCGCGACGGAGTGGTTCCCCTCCAACCCGTGGCGCCTGCGGCCGGGACCCTCGATCGTCACCGTCCTGGACCGCGCGGACGACTTCAGCACCGCCACCTGCGAGCTGTGGCTGCCCGTCGAACCGGGCTGAACGGCACCTACCGTCCACAGTGGAGGGCCGGTCGGCGAACGGGCGTTCGCCG